>JAUUPT010000110.1 GCA_030843315.1 Bacteroidaceae bacterium
GAGCATAACCTTGCCAAGGTTAGGGTCGCGAGTTCGAGTCTCGTTTTCCGCTCTTATAAATTTTCTGTTTAAATAAGAGATTAAAAGTCCCCATAAGTAGTCAATACTTATGGGGACTTTTATTGTTTATGCCTCTTTCATTCAAGAATTGGAATGATATAAAAAATATTAAAATAGCGAAGCAAAAAAGTTGTTTTTTCTGTTTTATTCTATATATTTGCATGGAATAATCAAGAGTAGATTATCATTTATCAACTTTTAAAAAGGTCTCTATGAAAAAAAACGTGAAATTATGGGCAATGATAGGATTACCTTTCTTGCTTGCAAGTTGTATGGCTGGTACAGAGGATTTATACAATCCCTCTAAGGCTGACGAACTTTTGAAGTCGGAATACAGTGCAAAGTTCATCGCGAAATACGGTGAAATTGCTGCTGACTACTCGTGGGATGCTACATTGGCTGCCAAGTATCCATCTACAAGGGCGGGAGAACAAGAAGGCCTGATCAGAAATACGGAATACTACGAAGTCGAGAAAAATACATTGGACTGGATTAAAACTACGTTGACAGAGAAGGGTGATCACCGTGATTTGGGTGCCCCCTTCATGTTGACTGTGCCTGATAATGAATTTACTATCGTACCTGTTTTTCAAGGAGAATCAGGTATGGAGTGGGAACTTTGGATGGAAGTAGGTGATGATGAACCTGTCAGAGTATGGGGAAAATCCGAAAAAATGGAATACAGCCAAGGTAATGGGATCTGGAAATCTGTGGATGCCTTGGCTAAAGGAACTGCGCAAAATACTATGACAGCCACCGGAATAAGAGCCATAGAATATACATATGACTATTCTAAGCGTGCAGGTGAGCCTATCAAATTCTTCTTAATGATAACTGAAGGCTTAAATGACCCGAAGTCTGGTTATGTATATGCAAATACGGGCACCAAGCAGTATTCTGATAAGGGTATGATGCTGGCATTAACCGATTGTCCGATACCTACTAATATTAATAAAGGTGATCAAAATAACAAAGCAATGATTATTGGCTGTGAGGATGCCAATCTAAGTGCTTCCGATTGGGATATGAACGATGTTGTATTCCTGATATATGGTAATCCGGAGATTCCATCACTTGTTAATGTAATATCTAAGCGTTATATGATTGAAGATTTGGGTGCTACTGATGACTTCGATTTCAATGATATTGTAGTGGATGTTACGCAGACTACTGAAACTATAGCAGTAACTACCGAAGATGGACAAAAGATACCTGAAAAAAAGGTAACTCAAAAAGCTGTCCTTCGTCATTTGGGCGGTACTCTTCCTTTCAATCTGAAGATTGGCGACACGGAATTTGGTCTGAGAGATGGAGAGATGAGAGATCTTTATGAGGAACATGAGATTTCCGGTTGGAATCCTAAAGCAAATAATATTTCAGTTAAAGTAAGGAACCTTACGGGGGATCAGATTCTGGTAACTTTCCCGGAATATGGCAGTGTGCCGATGATTCTTGCTGTAGATCCGGATGTGATGTGGATGGACGAACGTGTTCCTATATCAAGAGAATGGTTTGAAAACCTTAAAAACAAGTAATCTTTAATTACTTCTTGTCTATTTGATATTGGGGCTGTACTCAGATGTTGTTTGAGACAGCCCCTGTTTTTTGGTTAAACTATTTTGGTTATAGATTTCTTAGGTATAAACTATTCTTTCTGTAAGGAGAATCCCAGCATCATCCCGTCGTAGCTGTTGGCGAGCGAGCCGATAGTCTTTAGAGTGGCATTGCTGGTCTTGGTAGACAGAAATGCTACCAGTTTCAGCAGCTTGTCCGATTCAAAGAGCAAGTCCATTTTAGAAGAAGTGCCGTTTACTTTCGCATTCAGCCCTATCAGTTTCACAAATTTCAGATTCACTTTATGTTCGGATGCATCATAAGAGTAACTTCCTTTCATGTTTTTCTTTCCTATTTTGGCGGTGAAGGTGCTATCGGCCTCGAAAGTGAACGACATTTCCCCGGCTTTGATACCTATCTTTGCAAGCTGCTCGTTTAGTTTACTTTCAGCGGCTGTAGCAGCAACTGCACCGCCGGCCTTCTGCAGTATATTGTCCGATTCAAACTCTATGGCGGCACCGGTGTACATCCAGGTTCCAGTCATGTCGATTGCTGTCTTTCCGGTTACGGCATTCACAGCCTTTTCAATGTTTTCTTTGTTGAATAAGTCCTTGATGGATTGTGCTTGACTGTTAGTGGACAGTAGTAATGCGGCAACAAGTAGCTGCCAAAATACAGATTTCTTCATTTTGTGTAAATTTCTTTATTTGCTATTCAATTCTTTGTTGATGTTCTCTATGTAGTTTAGTAGCTCTTCCCGTCCCAAGCGATTCTCCGAGGAGGTTATGAAGTAGGGGGGCAACTCCTCCCATTGTTCTCTCAGTTGTTTCAGGTACTGGCTGATGTTGGTGTTCAGCCTGCCACCCTTCAGCTTGTCGGCTTTTGTGAATACGATGGAAAAAGGCACCCCATTCTCTCCCAGCCACTCGAAGAATTCGAGGTCGATGGATTGCGGAGTCAATCTACTATCAATAAGAACAAACAAATTGCTCATCTGTTCGCGCTCAAGTATATAATCTTCGATGATACGTTGAATTTGCTCCTGTCCTTTTATGCCGCGTCTGGCATAGCCATAGCCGGGAAGGTCTACGATATACCAGTTCTTGTTGATGAGGAAGTGGTTGATCAGCATCGTCTTCCCCGGTGTAGAGGAAGTCATGGCAAGCCCTTTGCGTCCCGTGAGCATATTGATGAGACTGGACTTTCCTACGTTGGAGCGTCCGATAAAGGCATATTCGGGAAATGTACCTGCGGGACACTTCTGCACATCGGTGTTGCTGATGACGAATTCGGCGTTTGTAATATCCATTTGATAATTGCTTTATGATTTTACGTGTGGCAAAGGTAGCACTTATTTCATAAGATTCTACTATCTTTGGCGCGGATAAAAGAAAAGTTTGCATCTACCGATAGCATATATCAGGAGAGTAGATACTGTAATATTGGTAGCAATAGCCGTAATTTGTATACAACTAACGACCGTTAGGTTCAGTATCTTTGCAAAACGATAATAGTTGATTGGCATCCGTATGTCACTGAAACGTTTTGAAGTATCAATCATCAAAATAAAAAATAGGAATGAAAAAGAACAGACACTGTTTACAACGATTAGCCGGAGGTATGACTCTATGCGCAACATTATTTCTCACAACGCACGCATCCGCACAAGCGGTAGTAGATACCACCCGCACTTACCGCATCGGTGAGGTAGTGGTGACAGGCAGTAACAATGCTACCGGACGAAACCTGCTTCCTTATACCGTTTCTACTATCGGCAGTCCCCAATTGGAAGCTACGGGGCAGTCGCAACTGCTTTCCGCTATTTCTGTCCAAGTGCCCAGCTTATTTGTGTCCGAGCGCAATATCATCGGATTCGGAGTCAGTAACGGAGGCTCGGGCGGTATCAAAATCCGAGGTATCGGAGGTTCGCCTACCAATGCCGTATTGATGATGGTGGACGGGCAGCCCCAGTTTGCCGGCATCTATTCTCACCATGTGGCAGATTTCTATGAGACGGAATACGTAGATCGCGTGGAAGTTCTTCGCGGACCGGGTTCAGTACTCTATGGTTCCAATGCCATGGGCGGTGTTATCAACGTCATCACCAAAAATGCCGAAAAGGATGGAGTGCATACAACGCTCACTTCTCAATATGGCTCTTATAACACGTGGCGATCTTCCCTCACCAATACCATTCGCATGGGCAAGTTCTCTTCACTCGTGTCACTCGGTTACGACCGCACGGACGGACTGGAGGACGACTTCGACTTCAAGCAGGGAAGCCTGTATGCCAAACTGGGTTATGACTTTAGTGATTCTTGGAAAGCCAGAGCAGACTATTCGTTAATGAACTTCATCGGCAATGACCCCATTTATCCGAAACTCAGCAAGCCGGAGTCTACCGATATCTATCATCAGAATGTTACCCGTGGAGAAGCTTCCCTGTCACTCAATAACTATTACGGGAATACGAATGGTAGCGTGAGAGTGTACTACAGCTACGGCAACCACTACATTGACGATCCTAATCACTTCCATAGCTTGGACGACCGCTTCGGTATTCTTGCTTACCAGAACTTCAGTCCGTGGAAAGACGCAGCCGCTACATTGGGCTTTGATTTCGATACCTATACCGGCAAGATCCCAATGTCGGGAGGCGCCGCTCATACGGAAGGCTCTATGTCCACAATCAGCCGTAAAAGCATTACGGAATATTCTCCTTATGCCACTATCTCCCAAGAATTATTCGGAGGTGTGCTGATTTTGAATGCCGGGCTTCGTATGGCAAACAGCGACCGCTTTGATACGCAATGGATTCCGCAAGGAGGCTTTGTTATTCATCCTGCAGAAGGCTGGATGCTGAAAGCGTCTTTGGCTAAAGGGTATCGTAACCCGTCTTTCCGCGAAATGTATCTCTATCGTCCTGCCAATCCCGACCTCGATCCGGAGCGTATGATGAACTATGAAGTGACGGTGGGCAAGACTTTTTCCCGCTACTTCGGCATCGACGTAACCGGTTATTACAGCAAGGGCGACAACCTTATCCAAACGGTGGATATGAAAAACGTGAACACAGGTAGCTTTATAAATAAAGGTATAGAGGTGACTGCCAATAGCCAGCCGCTCGATAAATTATCGTTGAGAGCTACTTATAGTTATCTGCACACCTCATTGGATGATCTGACGGCGGCACCGAAGAACCAGTATTTCCTGGGTGTCGGTTGGCAGGCGTTGCCCAAGTTCCATGTAGATGCAGAACTGAGAGGTATAGGCGGTCTTTACGTTTCCGATGGCATAGATCACCAGAACTACACACTGCTCAACCTGAGGTTTACTTATAAAATAATCCGCGCTTTGGAGTTGTTTGCTACGTTGAATAATATCACCGATGCCAGCTATATCATCAACCGCGGTTACGAAATGCCGGGATTCAACGGGATGGGTGGATTCAAGTTTCACTTCTAATTTACTCTGTCACTCAATTATTCTGCTTATCTTTGCTCCCCGATAGAAGAATATAGAGTATGAATGGACAATTTCCCTCTACATTGTTGGAGAAGGCAGTAAATGAGTTTGCCAAGTTGCCCGGAGTAGGGCGTAAGACGGCCATGAGGCTGGTGCTTCATTTGCTGCGCCAAGACACGGCGATGGTCGAAGCATTTGGCAATGCCATTGTTACGCTGAAGCATGAGGTGAAGTATTGCAGAGTTTGCCATAATATTTCAGATACGGAGACGTGCCGCATCTGTGCCAATCCGCAACGGGATGCTTCAGTGGTCTGCGTGGTAGAGAATATCCGCGACGTCATGGCAGTAGAGGCTACACAGCAGTTTCGCGGCTTATATCATGTATTGGGGGGAGTCATTTCGCCAATGGATGGTATAGGCCCCGGCGATTTGCAGATAGAGAGCCTGGTTCAACGTGTGGCCGATGGCGGAATCAAGGAAGTGATTCTTGCCTTAAGTACCACAATGGAAGGAGATACGACCAACTTCTATATCTATCGCAAACTGGAAAAGATGGGAGTGAAGCTTTCCGTCATAGCTCGTGGCATCTCTGTGGGCGATGAACTGGAATATGCTGATGAAGTGACGCTGGGGCGTAGCATTGTCAACCGCACCCCATTTACCGGAAGCGTATAAGGAAATTGATTTATAGATAAAAGAAATGGAAGAACAAATAAAAAAGACTGCGGCACGTGTCAGAAGTGCTTTTGTATATTTCTGGATACTTCCTATCCTGCTTGTCATTCTCGGTGAAACCGGGGGAGACTGGGTAGGTATGTATGCAGGCGATGTCCGTGCCACTTATCTTGCAGAAACAGTAGCTATCTTGCTGGTTGCTATCAATGTGCCCGTCTCCTTGAAACTCTTTTCGTGGATGTTGGTCAAGAAGATAGACACAGTCAGTCTTCCCGAAGCTCTCCGGTTGTATCTTCTTTGGAGCAGCGTGCGACTGATATTGCTTGCCATACCGGTATTGGCAGGTTTCTTTACCTATTATATGATGTTGAGCAATAAAGGTGTACTTTGTGCACTGATCGCATTGACTGCTTCCTTGTTCTGCCTTCCCGGCGAGGAACGCATGCGCAGGGAATTGCATATCCATAGAGAACAAAAGTAAATCGAGGCGGAAAGTATGATGAAATCTTATTTTAGTAGTGAGCGAATCCGTCTCCGTGCCATGGAACCGGAAGATTTGGAAATAATGTATGCTATGGAGAACGACCCGGAAACATGGGAGGTGACGAACTTCACCGTACCTTATTCCAAGTTTGTCCTGAAACAATATATCGAGAACTCCGAATGTGATGTGTTTGCCGACCGTCAGATGCGTATGATGATTGTGCGCAATGAAGACAACGCAGTGGTAGGTACGATTGATGTTACTGAATTTGTTCCCATGCATGCGCGGGGAGAGGTTGGTGTTGCCATTCGGAAGGCATACCAGGGCAATGGCTATGCCAAAGAAGCGCTGAACCTGCTGTGTGACTATACTTTTGGTTTTCTACACCTGAAACAACTCATTGTCCACATTACTGTAGATAATGAAGCGAGCATACGATTATTTGAATCCTGCGGTTTTGTGCGGTGCGGACTTTTGAAGGAATGGTGGCGCGTAGGAGGATGTTATAAAGATGTTGTATTGCTGCAACGTCTTCGCGAAACTAATTAAGAGTCGGAATCTGCGGGAAACGTGACCACACTTCGTATTTGCCTCCCAATTTGCACAAGGCATTTTTCCAGAACTTGCTACTGGAGGCTTCGTCCATCAGCGAAGCTATGTCTTCTTTGCCCACCAGCCAAGTGTTTTCTTGGATCTCCTGGCACAGTTGTTCGTATTCCCAGCCGGAATAACCTAGAAAAAAGCGGATATGCCCCTTGGCTGGATGCCCCTCCATCAGATATTTCTTGATTGCTTCAAAATCACCGTTGAGATAAAAACCATTGGCAATGGGCAAGGCTCCTGCTACGCCTTCAAGGGTATGTAGATAGAATAGCGTATCCGTACTGATAGGCCCGCCTTTATAAATAGGTATATTTTCGGAGCAGTTGAATTCTTTCAGAATATCGTTCAATAGCAAGGGCAGGGGCTTGTTCATGATTAGCCCCATTGTACCGTCTTGTGTATGGTCTACCAATAAGATGACGGAACGCCCAAACGTGTGATCGCACAAAAATGGCTCGGAAATCAGTATCTTTCCCCGGGCAGGAACAACGTGGTTGGTCTCTATCTTGAATATATCTAAGTTGGTATACATGCCTCTAATATACAAAATATTCTACAACCAACAAATCTTAGCCTCTTTTTTTCGCAGGAAAAGTATGTTTTCTGAGTTTTTAATGGTTTTTGGCAAAGAGAGCCATGCGCTCGTCCAACTGGTCATATTGATGGTCCTGGATAAAGGAAGTGCAGGCACGAAGCCCTTCCTGATGGCTTCCGGTGGTCACCAGTGAGATGGCGCTTACTCCGTAGTACATCAGTTCCTTGGCAAGTTCTCCGCTGCTCATTCCCGGATAGCCGATGGTGAAGTAGAATCCGTCGGCAACGGGGTCTCCCAAGTCATTGTCATACACCAGGTGGAAGCCGTGGCGCAGGAAGATTTCTTTCAGGCGGCGGGCACGTTCACCATATACCTTCACTTCATCGAGGAAGTTGTATTTGCCCTCATTAGCAGCTTTCAGCATAGCAGCAAGCGCATATTGTGCAGAGTGGCTTGTACCGGAAGAGAGTGCATAGAGCACGCGGTGGATGAATACCGTACCGAAAGTACCGCCACCATAGCGTTTCGTCAATCCCGGGTAGGCACGATGATAAAGTTTGTTTGAGATACAGCTTACGCCGATGCGCTGTCCGGCATAGCTGAACGCCTTGGAACCGGAGATAAGCAATACATAATGGTCGGTATAGTGTGCCACAGATGGCTGGTAAGGCGGTTGGAACGGTTTGCTCAAGTCTTGGCGGAAGTCCATGGCAAAGTATGCAAGATCTTCCAGAACGATGACGTCATATTTAGTAGCAAGTTCACCGATGATACGCAATTCTTCCTCTTTCAGACAAATCCAACTGGGATTGTTCGGGTTGGAATAGACGATGGCGGAGATATTACCTTTTTTGAGGTAGCTCTCCAGTTTCTCTTTCAGTTTGTCGCCACGATAGTCGTAAACATCGAAGGTTTCGTATTTTTGCCCCATCACTACCAACTGCTGTTTCTGTACCGGGAAACCGGGGTCAATGAAGAGGATGGTATCTTTCTTTTCGTCGCATTGGCTGCAAGTGAGGAATGAGGCAAAAGTGCCCTGCATGGAGCCGGTAACGGGTACGCACCCTTCGGCAGCTACATCTACATTAATAAAGGCTTTAATGAAGCGCGATGCCTCTTCTTTCAATGCCGGCAGTCCGTTGATGTCGGGGTAGAGGCTGGCTATGCCGTTTTGCAATGCTTCGATTTCCGCCTTTACGCCTACGGCAGAGGCGGGGAGCCCGGGCACACCCATTTCCATTTTAATAAATTCTACACCGGATGCAGCTTCTGCTTTGGCAGCGATGGCCTTTACTTCACGGATGGTTGCTTTGGCAAAGTCTGCGATATGAAAATCTTCGATAGTTTCGTCGATCAATTTTCGTTCAATAGGAGTATTTTTCATGATTGCATTATTAATTTACGTTTTGCAAAGGTAACATAAATCTCTTATAATCACCTTATGTTAAAAAAAAGATGATTTTTTTTCTTTCCAGCTATTGCAGATATGAGAATTTTGCCTACCTTTGCAACCGCAATCGAGAGAGATAGCAACAAACAATGAAATTATGGTGCGTTAGTTCAGTTGGTTAGAATACATGCCTGTCACGCATGGGGTCACG
>JAUUPT010000111.1 GCA_030843315.1 Bacteroidaceae bacterium
TCGCCGTTTTAGAAGAAGCCTCCACGTCGAAAGATGTGGGGGCTTTCTTGTTTTGTAATGAATAAGCATAAAAAAATGAATATTTTACTCTGAATTCTACATTATGAGGATAATTATTCGTATCTTTGTCGCCCGAATAAACTAAAGAAGCTTTGGGAAAGTTTGATAAATACAAAATAGACTTGAAAGGTATGGAGGCAGATTCATGTACATATGAGTTTGCATTAGACAACCTTTTCTTTGCCAACATTGATGGGCCGGAGGTTCAGAAGGGCAAAGTCAATGTGGTATTAGTTGTAAAGAAAACATCTCGTGCTTTCGAATTGAATTTCCAGACGGACGGAATCGTGTGGGTTCCATGCGATCGTTGCCTGGATGATATGGAACAGCCTATCAGCTCTACTGACAAGTTGCTGGTGAAGTTTGGCCATGAGTATGCTGAAGAGGGCGATAACCTCATCGTGATCCCTGAAGAGGAAGGTGAGATCAATGTCGCTTGGTTCATATACGAGTTTATTGCCTTGTCCGTACCAATGAAGCATGTACATGCTCCAGGGAAGTGCAATAAGGCAATGAACAGCAAACTGAACAAGCATCTGCGTACGACTCCGGATGATGAAATGTCGGAAGATACTTTTGCTCCTGAGGAAGAAAGTGAACTGATGAATGAAGAGACAACCGAAATGCCGGTTGATCCGCGTTGGGACGAATTAAAGAAAATATTAGATAACAATTAAAGATTAAAGAAAATGGCACATCCTAAGAGAAGACAGTCAAAAACAAGAACTGCAAAGAGAAGAACTCATGATAAAGCAGTAGCTCCTACACTGGCTATTTGCCCGAATTGCGGTGAGTGGCATGTATATCATACTGTATGTGGCGCTTGCGGTTACTACAGAGGTAAACTTGCTATTGAAAAAGAAGCTGCTGTATAATTGCAGCCGGTTTGACTAAAACTTATACTTAAATATCGGGCGTCTGAAAAGATTTGTACATTGAATGAGCAAACCTTTTTAGACTACCGTTGTTTAAGTATTCCTATAAGAAAACAAGACTTTAATGGAAAAAATAAATGCAGTAATTACAGGAGTCGGAGGATATGTACCGGATTACGTCTTGACAAATGACGAAATCTCCAAAATGGTAGATACCAACGATGAATGGATTATGACCCGTATCGGAGTAAAGGAAAGACGTATCCTGAATGAGGAAGGGTTAGGAAGCTCATATATGGCGCGTAAGGCTGCGAAGCAGTTGATGCAGCGTACTGGTTCCGATCCTGATGATATTGATTTGGTTATTGTCGCTACTAGTACTCCTGATTATCATTTCCCATCTACTGCTTCCATTTTATGTGATAAACTTCGGCTGAAAAATGCATACGCTTTTGATTTGCAGGCAGCCTGCTGCGGTTTTCTCTATGTTATGGAGACGGCAGCCAATTTCATCCGTTCAGGAAGATATAAGAAGATTATTATTGTGGGAGCCGACAAAATGTCGTCAATGGTAGATTATACCGAACGTGCAACTTGCCCGATTTTTGGTGACGGTGCTGCTGCTTTCATGTTGGAACCGACAACGGAAGATGTGGGTATTATGGATGCTATATTGAGAACAGACGGTAAGGGACTGCCGTTCCTGCATATGAAAGCAGGCGGTTCTGTTTGCCCTCCTTCTTATTTTACGGTAGACAACCATATGCATTACATCTATCAGGAAGGACGTACAGTATTTAAGTATGCTGTATCCAATATGTCGGATGTCAGTGCAGCTATTGCAGAGAAGAATGGCCTGACGAATGAAACCATCGATTGGGTAGTTCCGCATCAGGCAAACCTCCGCATCATTGATGCAGTGGCAAACCGTTTGGGAGTTCCTCATGAGAAAGTGCTGATTAATATCGAACATTATGGTAATACGAGTGCCGGTACGCTTCCCCTTTGTATCTGGGACTTTGAGGACAAACTGAAAAAAGGTGATAATATGATCTTTACGGCATTCGGTGCAGGGTTTACCTGGGGAGCCGTTTACGTGAAGTGGGGATATGACGGGAAGAAACAACAGTAACAAGTCGTTGCTAAAATATATGATAAAAACGCATCCTATTTCGATTCGATGCGTTTTTTTGTCTCAATTCAAATACTAAAGTCATGCATAAAGCAGGTTTTGTAAACATCGTGGGAAATCCGAATGTCGGCAAGTCGACATTGATGAACGCTCTGGTAGGCGAACGTATTTCTATCGCTACTTTCAAGGCACAAACTACCCGTCACCGGATTATGGGAATCTATAATACGGATGATATGCAGATTGTATTTTCGGATACGCCGGGAGTGCTGAAGCCTAACTATAAATTGCAGGAATCCATGCTGAACTTCTCTACTTCGGCATTGACGGATGCAGACGTGCTGCTGTACGTGACCGATGTAGTTGAGACTCCCGACAAGCATAACGATTTCGTGGAGAAAGTGGCCCGCATGGAGGCTCCGGTATTGCTGCTTATCAATAAGATTGATCTGAGCAATCAGGAGAAGCTGGTGGAGCTGGTAGAGGCTTGGAAAGAGTTGCTGCCGAAAGCGGAGATCATTCCTATTTCGGCTGCTTCGAAATTCAATGTGGAGTATGTGATGAAGCGAGTGAAAGAGCTTTTGCCCGATTCACCGCCCTACTTTGACAAGGATCAGTGGACGGACAAGCCGGCGCGTTTCTTCGTCACTGAGATTCTCCGTGAGAAGATTCTGTTGTACTACGACAAAGAAGTACCTTATTCGGTAGAGGTAGTAGTGGAGCAGTTTAAGGAAGAAGCGAAGAAGATACATATCAGCGTTGTGATTTATGTGGAGCGCGATTCGCAAAAAGGTATTATAATAGGCAAGCAGGGAAAAGCTTTGAAGAAAGTGGCTACCGAAGCGCGCCGTGATTTGGAGAGGTTCTTCGGGAAGACTGTTTTCCTGGAGACATTTGTAAAGGTTGATAAGGACTGGCGCAGTTCGGACAAGGAATTGCGCAACTTCGGCTATCAACTGGATTAAGAGTTATTCATACGACTGTGACAGTCGCAAAAACAATGAGAGTGTGAACTATGGGAAATTTAGTTGCAATCGTAGGACGTCCCAATGTGGGAAAATCTACATTATTTAATCGTCTGACCAAAACGCGTCAGGCTATTGTGAACGAAGAAGCGGGAACGACTCGTGACCGTCAATACGGCAAGACCGAATGGTTGGGACGTGAGTTCTCAGTAGTGGATACCGGCGGATGGGTGGTGAACTCCGACGATATCTTTGAAGAAGAAATTCGCAAGCAGGTGCTGATGGCTGTAGAAGAAGCCGATGTGATTCTGTTTGTAGTGGATGTGGTGACCGGAGTTACCGACCTTGACATGCAAGTGGCTACCATCTTGCGTCGTGCCAAGAAGCCGGTGCTGCTGATAGCTAACAAGACTGATAATAATGAGCTGCAATACAATGCTGCCGAATTCTACAGCCTGGGCTTGGGCGACCCTTATTGTGTCTCGGCTGTGACCGGTAGCGGTACAGGAGATATGATGGACCTCATCGTCGACAAGTTCAATAAGGAGTCGGATGAGATTCTGGATGAAGACATCCCTCGCTTTGCAGTGGTGGGACGCCCCAATGCGGGAAAGTCTTCCATTATCAATGCCTTTATTGGAGAAGACCGCAACATCGTGACGGAAATAGCCGGAACGACACGCGATTCTATCTATACGCGCTATAATAAATTTGGTTTTGACTTTTACCTGGTGGATACCGCGGGTATCCGTAAGAAGAACAAAGTGAATGAGGATTTGGAATATTATTCTGTAATCCGCTCCATCCGCTCCATTGAGAACGCAGATGTTTGTATCTTGATGCTCGACGCTACGCGAGGTGTTGAAAGCCAGGATTTGAATATCTTCTCTCTGATTCAGAAGAACTCCAAAGGTCTGGTGGTAGTGGTGAATAAATGGGACTTGGTAGAGGATAAGACTACGAAGGTGATAAAGACTTTCGAAGATGCTATTCGTAGCCGCTTTGCTCCGTTTGTCGATTTCCCCATAATCTTCGGTTCGGCCATGACCAAACAGCGCATTTTGAAGGTGCTGGAAGAAGCACGTCGCGTGTATGAGAATCGTATGATACGTATCCCGACTGCCCGCCTGAATGAGGAGATGCTGCCGTTGATCGAGGCTTATCCGCCCCCTGCAATTAAGGGCAAATATATAAAGATAAAATATATCACGCAGTTACCCAATACCCAAGTACCATCGTTTGTCTATTTCGCAAATCTTCCGCAGTACGTGAAGGAGCCATACAAGCGTTTCCTTGAGAATAAGATGCGTGAAAAGTGGAACTTGACCGGAACGCCGATAAATATCTATATCCGGCAGAAATAAATGGGTAAATAAATACATATAGGGTATATCAAACGTTAAAATATTAGAAATTTTTGTTCTAATATTTTATGAGAAGAATGGTCACTTTTTAAGGTCTTAGATACCATTGATACTGAAAAGTGGTCATTTTTTATAAGTGCTCTTTGTTGAGCAATCTACCTAAAAAAATATTGTATTGGCTTTCGACAATTTTTTTATTACGTAGTTTTGTGTACCTTTGCTGTGTAATTGAAATTGTCTCTCATGCCTTAAACATGAGGTAATGAAGGCAATCAAAATATATCGTGATGATATAAGTCAATTCTATTAACTGGTTTTATGAGGATGAGACATCTGAAACTTAGGTTTCGGATGTCTCTTTTTTTGTAGGTAAGGGAATGCGGGGATTTTTTAGCCTTCGATGTTTTGTATCTCTACCTCCTTGACTTTCCTGAATAATTCGGAAGCAAAGATGAAGCTGTTCAGGCGTTCGTTGGTGGAAGTGAATATATCTTCTTTGCTGCCTTCCCACTCTTTGCAGCCCTCGTAGATGTAGATGATCTTTTCGCCGATACCCATTACGGAGTTCATGTCATGGGTATTGATAAGGGTAGTCATGTTGTACTCCCGGGTGATGTCTTGTATCAGTTCGTCGATGACGAGTGAAGTTTTGGGGTCCAGGCCGGAGTTAGGTTCATCGCAGAACAGATACTGCGGGTTCAGGGCGATGGCACGGGCAATGGCTACACGCTTCTGCATACCGCCGCTTATCTCTCCGGGGAACTTGTCTTTGGCTTCAATCAGGTTCACACGCTCCAGGCAGAACATGGCACGGCGGGTACGGTCGCGCAGGGTGTCGTCGCTGAACATATTCAGGGGGAACATGACATTGTCGAGCACCGTCATGGAGTCGAACAATGCAGCACTTTGGAAAATCATTCCCATCTCCCGGCGGAGTGCTTTCTTCTCTTTTTTGGCCATCGCAAGGAAATTGCGGTGATCGTATAGCACTTCACCCTTGTCCGGAGTCAGCAACCCTACGATACACTTTATGAGTACGGTCTTTCCCGAACCACTCTGACCTATGATAAGATTCGTTTTTCCGTTTTCGAATGTGGCATTGATATCTTTCAGTACCTCTTTCTCTTCAAATGATTTATAAAGTCCTTTCAGTTCAATCATCCCTTAGTTTATTAAGAATTGAAAAATTGAGAATTAAAACTTCTCTTTAGCCCATCAGCAACTGCGTCAGCACCAGGTCGGCAAACAGGATTAGTACGCTGCTGCATACTACGGAGTCGGTAGATGCCTTTCCCACCTCGATAGAACCGCCTTCGACGGTATAGCCGAAGAAAGCCGATACGGTGGAAATGATGAAGGCAAAAAACAGAGACTTGATGATGCCGCACCAGATGAACCATTCCACAAACATATATTGCAGACCGTATTCCAGGTCGACGGCCGACATGATGCCGCCAAACCAACAGGTGCAGAACGCTCCGATGATGCCGGCAAATATACTGAACGTTACCATCAGCGGAATGGTTGTCACCATCGCCACTATTTTAGGCAGAATCAGGTAATTGGCCGAATTCACTCCCATAATCTCAAGGGCGTCTATCTGCTGGGTCACCCGCATGGTGCCCAGCTCGGAAGCAATATTGGAACCGACCTTACCAGCCAGAATCAGACACATGATGGAAGAAGAAAACTCCAGCAACATGATTTCGCGGGTTACATAACCCACCGTCCAGCGGGGCATGAAGGGACTTTCGATGTTCAGCTTAATCTGTATGGTGATTACAGCTCCGATAAAGAACGATATCAGCAGTACGATGCCGATAGAGTTCACACCGAGCTGCTCCAACTCGTTGACGTACTGGCGGAAAAACATTCGCATGCGTTCGGGGCGGGTAAATACACGGCCCATCAGCATGATATATCTTCCCACAGTTCTAAGTGCTTTAATCATAACTTATATGTATTTGTGCGCAAATGTACACACATTCCGGCATATTTTTGCTACATTTGCGGCAAAATAACGCAAGTATGGAAGAAAGCAAGATGGTGCTTCGTACGGAAGATTTGGTCAAAAAGTACGGCAAGCGTACAGTGGTGAGCCATGTCTCCATCGATGTAAAGCAAGGTGAGATTGTAGGTTTGCTGGGACCGAACGGTGCCGGCAAGACGACTTCGTTCTATATGACCGTGGGGCTGATAACTCCGAATGAGGGACGTATCTTCCTGGATGACTTGGACATCACGAAATACCCCGTGTATAAGCGTGCACAAACGGGTATCGGCTATTTGGCGCAAGAAGCGTCCGTGTTCCGTCAGATGAGTGTGGAAGACAACATTGCGTCTGTGCTCGAAATGACTGACCGGCCTTTGGAATACCGGAAGGAAAAGTTGGAGAGCCTGATTGCCGAGTTTCGCTTGCAGAAGGTGCGGAAGAATAAAGGTAACCAGCTATCCGGTGGTGAGCGCCGCCGTACGGAGATTGCCCGTTGCCTTGCCATCGACCCTAAATTCATTATGCTCGATGAACCTTTTGCCGGAGTCGACCCGATTGCGGTGGAAGATATCCAGCAGATTGTGTGGAAACTGAAAGACCGCAATATCGGCATTCTGATTACCGACCACAACGTGCAGGAAACGCTGAGCATCACCGACCGTGCTTACTTGTTGTTTGAAGGGAAGATTCTTTTCCAGGGTACTCCGGAAGAATTGTCGGAGAATAAGATTGTGCGTGAAAAATATCTGAGTAATAGCTTTGTGCTTCGTCGCAAGGATTTTATGAAATAGTGGTTCGGCCCATCTGTGCTGCCACAAAAAAAGACCGCTTCGAAAAGCGGTCTTTTTTTTATCTCTCCTTATGTGAATTAGAATTTCGGAGGTCTTGCTTCTTTCACTACCATCTGGCGACCGAAGAATTCGGCTCCATCCAGTTCGGAAATAGCTTTGGCAGCAGCTTCGCCGTCTTCCATTTCTACAAAAGCGATGCCTCTGAAGCGCTTTGTTTCACGGTCGTTGATGAATTTGATAGAAGTCACTGCACCGTAATTTTCCATAACCTTCTGCAGGTCACTTTCCTTAACACGGTAGTTAAGGTTTCCAACATAAATGTTCATAATGAAAATGATAAAATAAATAAATGAATAAAACTCTCTTGGAAATAATGATTGAATAATAAAAGGATCACAACGACAGAGAGTTTACAAAAGCATTCTTAAGAAGCGGAAGTAAAAACCATGTAATAGAAATCGAGAAACTAATGCACCATTATTCCGCGACAAAGAAACATATAAATTTCGAATTAACAATATTTTCCTTCAATTATTTTTCTTTTTTCTTGCATAATGCAAGCTCAAACTTTAGCGGGCTACCGTTGGGTTTGGCAGGTGCATAACTGCGTGTCTATCATCGTTCTACTTGTGCAGAAAGTCATTCCATGAGCAGACACATTTGTTCCCATGTGCGGACATGCTCGTTCCCACCATCGGGAACGCCCATTCCCATGTGGAGAAACAGTCGTTTCTATAAGGAGAAACGCTCGTTCCTGCGGTCGGGAACGATCGTTTCCTACCTATAGGAAACTGTAATGTATTATATATCAGCGTGATGCTTCCATGTATTTTCGATGAAAAAAGACCGTTTTTTGTCCTTTTCTCTCTAAGTTCAGGCTGTGGCTGCAACGGTTCCGTCTGATTGTAGCGGAATTTAGGTTCGATTCTCTTTTTATATATATTGTATTATAGGATACGCGCAAATAATTAAGCAATGTTTTTTTGATAATTGAAAGAATAACGCTAATTTTGCACCCTCATTTGAGATTATGGAATAAAGTATAAATCAAATAAATAATTGTCAGAATGAACGTTTCATTGCAAAACATTGACAAAGTAAGCGCACTGCTTACTGTAAAGCTTGAGAAAGCGGACTATCAGGAAAAGGTAGACAAATCATTGAAGAACTTCCGTCAGAAAGCTCAGATACCGGGTTTCCGTAAGGGAATGGTTCCTATGAGCTTGGTTAAGAAGATGTACGGTAAGTCAGCAGTAGCCGAAGAAGTTAACAAGTTGCTTTCGGATACAGTATATAAGTATATCCAAGATAATAACTTAAATATTCTGGGCGAACCCCTGCCTAACGAAGACAAGCAGCAGGAAATCGACTTCGATACAATGGAAGAATTCGAATTCTTGTTCGACATCGCCCTGGCTCCCGAATTCAAGGCTGAAGTTGCCGCTAAGGATAAAGTAGACTACTATACGATTGAAGTAACCGACGAAATGGTAGAAAACCAGATCAAGGCTTACACTCAGCGTAGCGGTAAATACGACAAGGTAGACGTTTACGAAGATAACGATATGCTGAAAGGTCTGCTTGCCGAACTCGATGAAGCCAACAATACAAAAGAAGGCGGTATTCAGGTAGAGGGCGCTGTGATGATGCCGTCTTACATGAAGAACGACGAGCAGAAAGCTATCTTCGCCGGTGCAAAGGTGAACGATGTACTCGTATTCAACC
>JAUUPT010000014.1 GCA_030843315.1 Bacteroidaceae bacterium
TGGACGATGTGAGTACGGAACTCATTTCCACCCGCAAGGTCATCTTCGCCCAGCGTTGCCATCAAGCAGGAGTTGAAGAACACCTCTATCAACATCACTTGCTACGACAAGGATGGAAAAGTCGTCAAACAGGTGAACTCGTCCGACCCGGGCAACGTGGGTGGCGGCGAAGGAGGCAGTGACGGAGACTTGGATGAGAATCCCATGGGGTAAAAGCCTCTCCCCTAACCCCTCCCCCGTAGGGAGGGGAATAGAGATGGCATCAGAAATAAATAACAAAAGTAACTTCAAACCTCCCCTCCCTATGGGGGAGGGGTTGGGGGAGAGGCTTAAATTTTAATGATTATGATTGAGAGTATTACGAAAAAGAAAATTACCTGGGTGACCCTCATCCAAGCCATTATCCAAGCCGCCATTGCCGCCCTCACGGCGCTGGGCGTCACCAGTTGTTCACCCTTTATAGGACATCTGTTATGATACAGGATACTTTTCCCATGACCCTGGGCGGGGAGGAGGTGCTCAATGAGCGCCGGCTCCTCGCCGGGGTGGAAAGCGGACTGATGATGGACTCCACCGACTCGGTGCGCTACATCATCGTGCACTGCTCCGCCACCCGCTGCGACCGCGACTATACCGTGGAGCAACTGATGCATGACCATCGTGCCCGCGGATTCCGTACCGTCGGCTATCATTTTTTTATCCGCCGCGACGGCAGCATCAGCCAGCACCGCCGGCTGCTCGAAGTAGGCGCCCATTGCCGCCCCTTCAACCGGTGTTCCATCGGCATCTGCTATGAAGGCGGACTGGATCCGGACGGGCATCCTGCCGACACGCGTACCGCGGAGCAGGTAGAGCAACTGAAGTCGCTTGTGCGGAAGTTGCTGAAGCTTTTTCCGCAAGCCCGGCTCAGGGGACATCGCGACATGCCCGGGAGCATACCGAAAGCTTGTCCATGCTTCGACTGTCAATCCTTGCTCGGAGCAGTGCATTGAGATACTCCAAGGAGTGTGTATCAGTGCCTGCCAGGTCGTACATCCCTGCCTTGAGCAGGGATTCGGCCTTTTCCTGTACAGGCTTGCCGTATATACCCGCTAGCGAGGAGAGGTTCAACTGGAAAGAGATCCCTTCTTTCTTCAATGCCCGGTAATCGGACATATCCATATAGCGGTAGCGTTCGGCATGTGCCAGCAAGGGGAAACAGCCTTTCGCACGGATGCGGTCGAGAGTGGACAGCAGGTTCATGGGCGGACTGTAACAGGAAGTTTCCACCAGCAGGTATAGCTTGCCTTTCTCGCACAGGGGGAGCCAGTCGTTGGTCTCCAGCCTCTCCTCAAACAGATTGTCGAGCATATATTCAGCAGCCAGGGCGAGCCGTATCGTACCGGAATAAGTCGTTTTCAGCAGCCTGAACCTCGTGAGCAGGGAGAGGGTGGTATTGGGAATGTCTTCCATCACGTGCGGAGTGAGCCATACCTTGCGGATGCCCAGGCTTTCCATTTTGTCCAGGATTTCGAGTGATTCCCCCATCCGGCTTACTCCGTCGTCCACTCCGGGGAGCAGATGCGAATGGCAGTCGGTCATTCCGTTGAGAATGCCGCTTTCGGGCAAGGGGACTTTTCTTGGAAAGAGATTGAACATATTCACCTCGGTCTGAATCAATTCGTTACATAATTTCCGTAGCCGTAGTGATAGCCGTAGCGGTGGTAGCCATAGCGGTTGTAGGCGGCAGTGGTGCCGTTGAGCAGCAATGCCATGTTGTTCAACTTATGTGCTGTATAGTAGTCGTGAACCACTGTCAGCATCTCCCGTTCCATCAGTCCGGTACGAATCACGAACAATGTCTGGTCCGCCCATTTGCTGATGATGGAAGTGTCTGCCACAATCTCTACGGGAGGGCAGTCTATGAAGATGTAATCGTACTGCGTACGCAAGGCGGTCATGAGCTGCTCCAGGCGGGGACTGAACAGCAGTTCCGCAGGATTGGGCGGCAGGATGCCTACCGGGATAACGTCGGGCAGTATATCGCTCGTGCCGTGTACCACGATGGAGCGCCAGTCGTCCGCTTGTCCGTTCAGGTAGTTAGCGAGTCCTGTTTGGGGCGACTCTACCAACGTGCTCAGGCTGGCACGGCGCATGTCCATATCGACGATAATGACCTTTTTTTTCTTGATAGCGAGGCTGGTGGAAAGGTTCATTGTGATGAAGGTTTTCCCGCTGCCCGGATTGATGGAGGTTATCATCACTATCTGGTGCCGGTTGTTCTGTCCTGCCATGAACTCCAGGTTGGTACGCACTACGCGGAATGCCTCGTTGATGACGTTGCGGCTCTTTTCTTTCACGACGATGGTTGCCGGATCTTCTTTTTTCCTGCGCAGGGCGAACCGCTTTTTCTTGTGGAAGGCGAGGGGGATTTCTCCGATGAACGGAATAGCCAGGCTCTCGATGTCTTTTTTGCCGCGTACGGTGGTATTGGTGCTCTCTCTGATGAAAATGACGGTCGTAGGGAGCAGTAGCCCGATGGCAAATGCTACCAGCAGTATATTTTGTTTTACCGGGGCGGTGGGTATCATCTTGCCGGTGGGCGGGGTGATGAGCCGCGTGTTGTAGGCGGTGAACGCTTGCGAGAGCTCGTTCTCTTCGCGCTTTTGCAGGAGGAAGAGGTAGAGGGATTCTTTTACTTTCTGTTGCCGCTCTACGGATAGCAGGTATTTGGCTTGCGTGGGGTTGGCGGCAATGCGGGCGGTGCTTTGCCGCTCGCTCTGCTGGAGGTTGCGCAGCTGGGTTTTCAGTGTCTCCAGTTGGTTGTCTATGGAGGTAATGATGGCGCTTCGCAGGGAGGCGAGGGCATGGTCCAGGTCGATGACGAGCGGATTCTGCTCGCTACTGTTGGCTATCAGGCTGTTGCGTTGCAGTTGCTTCTCGTTGTAGGTGTTGATCTGGTTTCCTAAATTAGAATCTTCGATGCCGGAATTGGCGGGCAGCAGTTGATTCTTGTTGGCGCTGTCGGTCAGGTAGCTGCGGATGTACCGCGCCATATAGAGCTGGTTGTTCAGCTCTTTTATTTGGGTGTTGGTCTCGTTGGCTTGTACCATATACATATTGGAGACGGCTTGCACGTCGGGTAGCAGATGTTCGCTCTTGTAAGAGGAAATGTCGTCGTCTACGGTGCCCAATTCCTGTTCTATCACTCCCAGGCGTTCGTTGATGAAGCGGCTGGTGCTGATAGCTATCTGGTTTTTGTCCTTCACCCAATTTTCGTTGTAGACAGAGATAAGGGTGTTCAGTACGTCTTCGGCACGCTGTATGGAGACATCCTGATAGGAAAGGCTGATGACGGCGGCCTTATCGTCGGGCAGGGTGGCGGTGAGATGCTGTATACACTCGGTAGTGGTGGCATAGAGGTCGCTACGGGATATGTAGATGACGGGTAATTCTTCTCCGGTATAATAAGGTGTCCGGGCGATGATGATCCTGCCCAGGGGAGTGCGGAGGGTATCGCCGGGCATACCTTGGCAGTCGGTGTCGGTGTAGAGGCTTTCGTCATTGCGCACGAAGTCTGAGAACTGCAGGCGGTTGTCCGCCTGGAACCGGAGGGTGAGGGCGGCGGATTCATTGTCTGCCAGGTCAAGGAATGAAACGGTGACGGGCAGGCTTGGACCGTAGAGTAACTCTTTGTGGAAGCGTCCGTCGGCAAGGTAAGTGACGTCTAAGTGCAGGCGTTTCACCACTTCCAGTATGGCGGCGGGAGATTGCAGGGCAATCAGTTCGTTGTTCACGTTGGTGCTGCTCTGGAAGAGTCCCATATCGGCAAACGAACTGAGTTCGCCGCCGGACATGGAATTTCCTTTGCTGTCTTCCTTGATAAGGATGTCGGCGGAACGGGTATAGACAGGCGGGGTTGTCAGGATGTAAAGTACGGCTATGCCGAGGATTACGGACAAGGATAGTACGAACCAGCGCCACTTGGCAAGGCAGAGTTGCAGCAGGTCTTGGAGTCTCAGGAAGTCTTCGCCCTGTTTGGGGCGGTTATCGTTTTGCATAAAATCTTATTTGACTATTAGTACAACAATGGTGGTCATGAGCGATGCCAATGACAGCCAGAAGGAGGAGGAACGCACGTTGTTACCGTTGACGGTGGACTGGCGGGCACGTACGTTGTTGGGTTCTATATAGATGACGTCGTTCTGTTGCAGGTAGTAGACCGGAGACGACAGCAGGTCGCGTCCCGAGCACAGGTTTACCTGGTAGGGGACTTGCTTGCCATCTTCCTGGCGTAGCACGAGCACGTTTTCGCGTTTGCCGTAGATGGTGAGGTCGCCTGCCATGCCCAGCGCATCCAGCAGGGTGAGTTTGTCGCGGTCGATGTTGTAACGGCCGGGTTTGCCGACTTCGCCCAGCACCGAAATGCTGTGGTTGATGAACTCTACCGTGACTACGGGATCTTTTACCAGGTTTTTGTTTATCAGTTCGCTTTTGATGGTGGCGGCTATCTCTTCGCGGCTCATGCCGTCGATATGGACTTTCCCGATGACGGGGAAGTCGATGTCTCCCCGGCTGTCTATGGTGTAGCAGGATACCTGCTGGCTTGTGTTCAGGGAGGCGGTCCCGATCTGTCCCACGCGATAGGCTACGATGGGCAGGTTGAACAGGTTGGACAGTAACGGGTCCTTGCTGTTGACGACGATTGAAACTTTATCTTCGGGTTTCACGCGGATAACGGAAGATTGTTGGAGATCTTCTGCCACTCCCGGTTGCAAGTCTTGCAGGTAGGGTATTTGATGTGAAGAACTGCAGGAACTTAGCAGGATTACCGTAAACAGGAGCGGCAGGATTTTTCTAATTTGCATAATGGGGAAATGTTTCTATGGTTTGTTTCTCTTTTTTGTTCAGGATAGTTTTCTTTTTCATGATTATGGTCAGCCATACATTGGCTGCCAGCCATAGCAGAATGTCCGCTGCCAGCAGCAGGTTGGTGTCCGCCCATGGCGAACAGCCGATGTTGAGGGCGGTAAAGAATACGGATACGGCCAGGAGGGTGACCATTGCCTGGTGTTGCGTCAGCCCGATGCACAGCAACTTGTGGTGTATATGGTTCCTATCCGGTGAAAACAGCGGTTGCCTGTTGCGCAAGCGGTGGAAGAACACCCGCAGCACATCGAAGCAAGGCACGATGAGGGGGGCAAAGGCGGTGACGAAAGAATTGCACCGGCTACCCACCGTCGGCTGATGGGTGCACGCTGCTATGCTGAGGAAACTGAGCAGGATGCCTATGGTCAGGGAACCGGTGTCGCCCATAAAGATTTTCCGTCCGCGTTCGGCATTACCGAACACGTTGTAGTAGAAAAAAGGAATGAGGGTGCCCAAAGCGGCAAAAGCCAGCATGGCGTAGACAAACTGCTGCTCGCGCTGCATGAAGACAACTCCGTAAAAAAGCAGGGCGATGCCGCTCAATCCGGCTGCCAGTCCGTCGATACCGTCTATCAGGTTGATGGCGTTGGTGATGAACACTACCACCAATATTGTGAGCGGATAGCCGATGAAGGGGCTGAGCGAATAAATGCCGAAAAGTCCGTGGAGATTGTCGATCCATATTCCGGAGATAACCAGGAGTATGCCACAGGAAATCTGAATGGCAAATTTGTCGCGGTAACGTACTCCGACCAGGTCGTCGGCTATACCGATGAAATAGAGCAACAGCATGGTGCAGAACATAAATACCAGTTCCACGGCGTGCCGGTTGAAGTCCTGCATCATATCTTGCCTGCCTATCAGGACGTTTACTCCAAAAACAAGGAGCATCGCAAAGAAAATGGCAGGTTTGAAGGCAATGCCGCCCAGCCGGGGGACAATGCCTTTATGTATCTTGCGGGTGTCGTGCGGGTCGAACAGTCTTTTGCGGAATGAAATCAGCAAAATTCTGGGGATGATGATGCCCGTAAGGGTGGCACTGACAAGGACGGTAAGGATGGCGTTGCTCCATTGATATAATTCGGAAGAGACTTCGGTGAGGTTGAGGTGCATTTAGGGTATAATTTCTATAAGTTCAGGCTCTATATAGGCGGCGGCAATGGCAACAATGCCGGGTATTGTCACGACGATTCGTTTGCTCCGTTTTCCTTTGACTTTCAGTAGGGTGCCTTCCACACCGTCGAATACTCCGCCGTGGACGCGTACTTTGGTACCTTTCGTCAGGCAGATTTCTTCGGGCTTATAATAGGTAAGCTCTTCTTCGTATTTCTGGGCGATCCGGATGAATTCATGCATCTGATCGTCAGGCACGATGAGAAGTTTCCGTCCGGAGCCTTCTTTTTGCGTGATGTATTGCAGATAGGGATTCCTGATCTTGAACTCGGTCAAAACGGATTTGGTGGTATGGACAAAAACCAGATTGGATATGGCGGGGGCGAGTACCCGTTCTTTCCGTCCGTGGTATTCTTTAATGGTATAGCATATAGGGACGAAACATTCGATATGCTCCTTCTCCAACTCTTTTTGGGCATACATCTCTTTTTTATATGCGCACATGGCATACCAAAAGACTGTTTCTCTACCGTCTTCTCCCGATGTGTTACTCATTATTGAGGGCTGATTTTGTTGCGTTATATTCGCATAAGGGCATACCTATGGAACCTTGATTCCAGTATAATAAATTGGATTTCAATCAGTTGCGAGGGTGTTCGCTTAAATACGTCTTTTTTGATTTGTATAGTCGTTGATATAACGGCGATGCAAATCGCAGACAAAAGTATTAAGAAATACATATATAAGCAAGCAGAATATAAGAAAAAAACTAATAAATATATTCCCAATAAGCTATTAATATTAATAAAATCAGTGGTTTATATTCATATAGTATGATAAAAAGTATTAAATGATTTAATATGTAGCTGTTTGATTTTGTGTATGTTTAGTGTCTTGTTATAGTCTCTTGGAATTTAACAATCAAAAAGGTTGAAAAACGCTGGAATGCGCTTCAATAGTTGCGGATAGCCCGGTTGTACTTCCTTTTAATTCCTGGTGTTGCCATAATTTTAGTAATTGATGATTTAGTTAATCACAAAATAGTTGTATCTTTGTGCTCCAAATTACTAACACCTCTGTTTCTATGCAAGAAAAGATTATCATTCTTGATTTCGGCTCGCAAACCACGCAGCTCATCGGCCGCCGCGTACGCGAACTGAATGTGTATTGCGAAATTGTGCCTTATAATAAATTCCCGAAAGGGGATGAGAGTGTAAAGGGAGTCATCCTTTCGGGTAGCCCGTTCTCGGTGTACGATGAAAGTGCATTCAAAATTGATTTGAATGAGATCCGTGGAAAGTATCCCATTCTGGGCATCTGCTACGGTGCGCAGTTCATTGCCTATACCAACGGCGGCAAGGTGGAACCTGCCGGCAGCCGTGAGTACGGACGCGCTCATCTGGGCTCTTTCGACAAGGGCAATGTACTCTTCAAGGGAGTAAAGGACAATAGCCAGGTGTGGATGAGCCACGGCGACACGATTACTGCTATTCCTGCAAGTTTCAAAACGATTGCTTCTACCGACAAGGTAAAGATTGCCGCTTATCAGGTGGAAGGCGAGAAGATGTGGGGCGTACAGTTCCATCCTGAAGTATATCATACCGAAGACGGCACGCAGATGTTGAGAAACTTTGTGGTAGACGTTTGCGGTTGCAAGCAAGATTGGAGCGCGGCTTCGTTCATCGAAACCACGGTGGCGCAGCTGAAGGAACAGGTAGGTGACGATAAGGTGGTGCTCGGACTGAGCGGCGGTGTCGATTCATCGGTGGCAGCCGTGTTGCTGAATCGTGCCATCGGCAAAAACCTGACTTGTATCTTCGTAGACCACGGTATGCTGCGCAAGAACGAGTTCAAGAACGTGATGCACGATTATGAGTGCCTCGGTCTGAACGTGATAGGTGTAGATGCCAGTGCCAAGTTCTTTGCAGAGCTGGCTGGTGTGACGGAACCCGAAAAGAAACGTAAGATAATAGGTAAGGGTTTCATCGATGTATTCGATGAAGAAGCCCACAAGATTAAAGATGTGAAATGGCTGGCTCAGGGAACGATTTATCCCGACTGCATCGAGTCGCTTTCCATCACCGGAACCGTAATCAAGAGCCATCACAACGTAGGCGGTCTGCCCGAGAAGATGAACCTGAAGCTTTGCGAACCGCTTCGCTTGCTGTTTAAGGATGAAGTTCGCCGTGTAGGTCGTGAGTTAGGAATGCCCGAACACCTGATTACCCGCCATCCTTTCCCGGGACCGGGACTGGCTGTCCGCATCCTCGGCGACATCACTCCGGAGAAGGTTGCCATCTTGCAGAATGCCGACGATATCTTTATCCAGGGCCTGCGCGACTGGAAGGTGAAGGATGCCGAAGGCAACGAAACGTGCCTTTATCACCAGGTTTGGCAGGCAGGCGTTATCCTGCTTCCCGTACAGTCTGTCGGCGTGATGGGAGACGAGCGTACCTACGAACGTGCCGTTGCCCTGCGTGCCGTGACTTCTACCGATGCCATGACTGCCGACTGGGCACACCTGCCTTACGAATTCCTCGGCAAGGTTTCCAATGACATTATTAATAAGGTGAAAGGGGTGAACCGCGTAACCTATGATATCTCGTCGAAGCCACCTGCAACGATAGAGTGGGAATAAGAGATACTTACATAATAAAGCCCGAAGCATTTCATGAGGAATGCTTCGGGCTTCTTTTTTATGACGAATCTGTTTTATTTATAATAATTTCTCCGCATCCGGAATCACTATTTCCCCTCTGTGAAGCTCCAGTAGATTCTTCTCCTGCATGCTGTTCAGCGCTTTCGATACCCCCATACGGGTGTCGTTGACGATTTGGGCAAGTTCTTCCATCTTGACTTTTAGGATTTTCTTACCTGTGGGGCGTTCAATATGAGCCAGAATGAAGTTGCTGATATGCTCTTCAAGGCTGTTGGAAGGTGCTGCCCAAAGGCGGTTGTTCAGGTTTTGCGACCGGTTGCTGATGATATTCATGTAATTCAAACGAAATATGTCATAGCCGAACAACTCGTTCAATACGAAATTTTTGCTGATATCTACCGTATGCGTTTCGGTTTCTGCTACATACGTGGATGCGTAAGAAGTGTTCATGCCAAACAGGGACTGCGGCTCTATCAGATGGGGCGCTTGCAGATACTCCGTAATGCTGTACGAGGCATCGGCAGATAAAGTGGAAACAGCCACTTCTCCTTTCAGTATGAATACGAGCTGATTACATCTGTCACCTCTTTTCAGGATGGTTTCGCCGGCTTTGTGCTTGGTGAAGTTCAGCTTTACTTTTCCCAAAATATTAGTGAAATCTTCTTGAGATAATCCCTGAAAAAGTGGTAGTTGCAATAATGTATCGTACATTGTATTCATATCGTTTTTTCTTCTTGTTTTAAACAAAAGTAGGCATTATCGAGGTGTGCTGTAAACTCTTTGCCCCTCTTTTTGTTTTTTTTATTATTTCTTAAACACACTATTCATTCACTGCGGAGAAATCTTGCGGAATGCATAAAAATGAACTATATTTGCAAAAAAAAGGAGGGACATATGTTTTCAGCATTTAATTGGCAACAGATGACCAGCGCTTTTATCGTGCTGTTTGCGGTAATAGATATAATTGGCTCTATTCCTATCATCATTAGTCTGAAGGAAAAGGGGAAGGATGTGAATGCGACAAAAGCGACTTTGATATCGTTTGCGCTGCTGATAGGCTTCTTTTATGCCGGCGACATGATGTTGAAGCTGTTTCATGTGGATATCGAATCGTTTGCCGTGGCAGGCGCATTCGTCATTTTCCTGATGTCGCTGGAAATGATTCTTGATGTGGAGATATTCAAGAACCAGGGGCCTATCAAGGAAGCTACGCTGGTGCCGCTGGTGTTTCCTCTGCTGGCGGGAGCGGGAGCTTTTACTACGCTGCTGTCGCTACGTGCCGAGTATGCCAGTATCAACATCATCATAGCCTTGGTGCTGAATATGGTATGGGTATTTTTTGTGCTCAGTATGACCGGACGTGTGGAACGTTTTCTCGGCAAAGGCGGTATCTACCTCATTCGTAAATTCTTCGGTATCATCCTGCTGGCAATCTCGGTAAGGTTGTTTACAGCAAACATAACGTTATTGGTAGAGGCGTTGCAGAAACATTGATCTCGGCATTATTTGACCTCTTCATTCACCTCTATCTCTTCTTCCTCTTCTTCTTCATCGACAAACGGGTCGGGACGTTGAGGACCGTAATTCATAAAACCTATGGCGCAGAGGGTGCCCGCAATGGCTCCGCTGAGGTGTCCTTCCCAAGAGGTAGTAACCTTAGTGAATTGCGGAAACATGTTCCACACCAATCCGCCGTACAAGAACGTCACCAGCAGGGAGATAGCAATAAGCGGTACATGCTTGCGCAGTATCCCGCTGAAAAACAAGAAAAAAGCCAACCCATAGACGATGCCGCTGGCACCGATGTGCCATCCCGGCTTCCCTATAAGAAAGGTAAGTATGCCGGCACCTATCCAGATCGTGAAAAGTATGGCTGGTGCAATGCTGCGATAGAAATAGAATAAGCACCATGATAAGAAGAATAATGGAATAGTATTGGCAAACAAATGGCTGAAGTTGCTGTGTACTAATGGATGGGTGAAAATTCCTAACATGCCGCGTTGCTGCATCGGGTAGACTCCCAACTGTGTAAAGTCCCAATCCATACCTATCTCCAGGAACTTCAAAATGTATAAAGTAAACAATAGGAATAGTGGTATAATGGCAGCCAATGCCATTCTGCGTATATCATGCTTCATATTCCGTACATCAAATGCTATTTTTGTACAATACTACGCAATATTTGACTAAAAACCGAAAATAAACTGACTTTTTATTTTGTCTGTAATCTTTAATTTGTATTTTTGGGCATCGCTACATGGCTTGTAGCGCATGGTACCTGAATAATTAACCTTTAAATAATGCACAACTATGAGTTATTTACGATTTGACAAGACGCTGATGATCAATCTGCAAGAATCTTTACCAAGGGAGATTTTGCGGACGAATAAGTCTGGCGCCTATCATTGTACAACAATTGTAGATTGTAACACACGCAAATATCACGGTTTGTTGGTGATACCTGTCCCCAACCTGGACGATGAAAATCATGTGCTGCTATCTTCTTTGGACGAAACGGTAATTCAGCACGGTGCGGAGTTCAACCTGGGTTTGCATAAATATCAAGGAGACAACTTTAGTCCGATGGGGCACAAGTACATCCGCGAATTCGACTGTGAACATATCCCGGCAACTACTTACCGTGTGGGAGGCGTTATCCTCCGCAAAGAAAAAGTCTTTGTACATCATGAGAACCGGATTTTGATCCGCTATACCTTGGTTGATGCCCATTCGGCAACTACGCTTCGGTTCCGCCCCTTCCTGGCATTCCGCAGCGTACGCGAGTATACGCACGAAAATGCGCAGGCAAGCCGTGACTACCAGTTGGTGGAAAACGGCATCAAGACCTGTTTGTATCCCGGTTATCCGGAGCTGTACATGCAGTTGAACAAAAAGAACGAGTTCCACTACCAGCCCGACTGGTATCGTGGTATCGAGTATCCTAAAGAGCAAGAACGCGGATATGACTTCAACGAAGACCTCTACGTGCCCGGCTATTTCGAAGTGGATATAAAGAAAGGAGAAAGCATTGTTTTCTCTGCCGGCATATCCGAGATTTCTCCGCGCAGGCTGAAACAGACCTTCGAAGCAGAAGTGGAGGACCGTACTCCGCGCGACAGTTTCTATCATTGCCTGAAAAACTCGGCACACCAGTTCCACAATAAACAAGGTGATGAGCACTATGTGCTTGCCGGTTATCCGTGGTTCAAATGCCGTGCACGTGACATGTTTATCTCTTTGCCCGGACTGACTCTGGCGGTGGACGAGCTGGATGAGTTTGAAGATGTAATGAAAACAGCCGAAAAGGCCATCCGCGAGTTTATGAACGGAGACGCTCCTTCTTATAAGATTTATGAGATGGATCATCCGGATGTGCTGTTGTGGGCTATCTGGGCTTTGCAGCAATATGCCAAAGAAACTTCGCGCGAGCGTTGCAGGCAGATGTACGGAAAACTGCTGGAAGAAATCATGGGCTATATCCTCGACCGTAAGCACGATAACCTCTTCTTGCACGAAAACGGATTGCTTTACACCAACGGGAAAGAAAAGGCTGTGACGTGGATGAACTCCACGGTGAACGGAGTCCCGGTAATTCCCCGTACAGGCTATATTGTAGAAGCGAATGCTTTATGGTACAATGCACTCTGTTTCGTGGGCGACATGGTTCGCGAAGGAGGCAATGACGTACTTGCCGACCACTTGAATGCCCAGGCAGCAGTGACCGGGAAGTCCTTTGTTGAAGTGTTCCGCAATGAATATGGCTATCTGTTCGACTATGTAGACGGCTATATGATGGACTGGAGCGTTCGTCCGAATATGTTGTTTACGGTTGCTTTCGATTATTCCCCGCTGGACAGGGCGCAGAAGAAGCAGATACTCGACATCGTGACAAAAGAATTACTGACTCCGAAAGGCTTGCGTACGCTGAGCCCCAAGAGTGGCGGATACAATCCGAACTATGTAGGGCCGCAGATACAGAGAGATTATGCCTATCATCAGGGAACGGCCTGGCCGTGGCTGATGGGTTTCTACATGGAAGCTTACCTGCGCATTTACAAGATGAGCGGCGTGTCGTTTGTAGAAAGGCAACTGATTGGTATGGAAGATGAAATGACCTCCCATTGCATCGGAACACTACCGGAGTTGTTCGATGGTAATCCTCCGTTTACCGGCCGGGGTGCAGTATCTTTTGCCATGAATGTGGCGGAAATTCTGCGCATCTTGAAGTTATTGTCTAAGTATAATTTATAATAAGGAGGAACGAAGATGAAAGTTTTAATGTTTGGATGGGAGTTTCCTCCAAAAATATATGGCGGTCTTGCGGTTGCTTCTTATGGAATAACTAAGGGATTGTGTGCGCAGGGCGATGTGGAGACGACATTCTGTATGCCGAAGCCGTGCGGAGAAGAAGAAAAGTTCTTGAATATAGTAGGCATGAACCAGGTGCCTATCGTGTGGCGTGATGTGGATTACGGCTATTTGCAGTCGCGTCTGCAAAGTTCCACGCCGGAAGAGTATTACGCTTTCCGCGACCATATTTATGCCGATTTCTCTTATATGCATGTCAATGATATCGGCTGCATGGAGTTTGCCGGCGGTTATCCCGGAAATCTGCACGAAGAGATTAACAACTTCTCGGTCATAGCAGGGGTTGTGGCGCGTAAGCAGGAGTTTGACATTATTCATGCCCACGACTGGCTGACGTATCCTGCCGGCGTACACGCCAAGATGGTGAGCGGCAAACCGCTCTGCATCCATGTGCACGCCACCGATTTCGACCGTTCGCGCGGGAAGGTGAATCCTACCGTTTATTCTATCGAGAAGAACGGTATGGACTATGCAGACTGCATCATGTGCGTGTCCGAACTTACCCGCCGCACCGTTATCAATGAGTATCACCAGAATCCGAAGAAAGTATTTGCCATGCACAATGCTGTTTATCCGCTTTCGCAAGAATATCAGGACATTCCGCGTCCCGACCATTCGAAAGAGAAAGTGGTGACGTTCCTTGGACGCATCACCATGCAGAAAGGACCGGAATACTTTGTGGAGGCGGCATCGCTGGTATTGAAGCGTGCGCGCAACATCCGTTTCGTAATGGCGGGTTCGGGAGATATGCTGAATGCTATGATCAATCTGGCTGCCGAACGCGGCATTGCCGACCGCTTCCACTTCCCGGGCTTTATGAAGGGCAAGCAGGTGTATGACGTATATAAGAACAGCGATGTGTTCGTGATGCCTTCCGTATCCGAGCCTTTCGGTATTGCCCCGCTCGAAGCCATGCAGTGTGGAACGCCTTCTATCATCTCGAAGCAATCGGGATGCGGTGAAATCCTCGACAAGGTAATCAAGACCGACTATTGGGATATCCATGCAATGGCCGATGCCATTTATTCCCTCTGCACCAATCCGTCCCTCTTCAATTATCTTCAGGAAGAAGGTAAGAAGGAAGTGGATGGGATCACGTGGGAGAAGGTCGGCTTGAGGATCCGTGCCCTCTACGAGGATGTGTTAAGAAACTATGGTAAATAATAAAACAATAAATAGAAATGAGAACTATCTGTCTTTATTTTGAGATACATCAAATTATTCATTTGAAACGGTATCGTTTCTTTGATATAGGTGTCGATCATTATTATTATGATGACTATGCCAATGATACGAGCATCAACGAAGTGGCTGAACGCTCCTACATTCCGGCACTGAACACCCTGATTGAAATGGTGAAGACCTCCGGTGGTGCATTGAAAGTAGCTTTGTCCATTTCGGGTGTGGCGTTGGAACAACTGGAAATTCATGCTCCTGCCGTCATAGACCTGTTGCAACAATTGAACGATACCGGTTGCTGCGAGTTTCTGGCAGAACCTTATTCCCACGGACTTTCTTCGCTGGTAAATGAAGATTGCTTCAAGGAAGAAGTGATGCGCCAGAGTGCGAAGATGAAACAAATGTTCGGCAAAGCTCCGAAAGTGTTCCGTAACTCGGGATTGATTTATTCGGATGAGATTGGTGCGATAGTAGCCGGTATGGGCTTTAAGGGGATGTTGACCGAAGGAGCTAAACACGTGTTGGGCTGGAAGAGTCCGCACTACGTTTACCACTGTGCCATGAGTCCCAATCTGAAACTGTTGCTGCGTGACTTTAAGCTTTCCGATGACATCAGCCTGCGTTTCTCTAACTCCGAATGGAGCGAGTATCCGCTGTTTGCCGATAAATACATCAATTGGATTGATGCTTTGCCACAGGAAGAACAGGTAATCAATATCTTTATGGAACTTTGTGCACTGGGTATGGCGCAACCGCTGTCGTCCAATATCCTGGAGTTCCTGAAAGCGTTGCCTGCCTGTGCAAAGGAGAAAGGCATCACCTTCTCAACGCCTACCGAGATTATCACGAAGCTGAAATCTGTATCCCAGTTGGATGTTCCGTACCCGATGTCTTGGGTGGACGAGGAAAGAGATACCAGTTGCTGGCTGGGTAACACGATGCAGCGCGAAGCATTCAATAAGCTGTATAGCGTGGCAGGACGTGTGCTCCTTTGTGACGACCGTCGCATCAAGCAGGACTGGGATTACTTGCAGGCAAGTAATAACTTCCGCTTCATGACTACCAAGAACAGTGGAGTAGGCTTGAATCGTGGCATCTATGAGTCTCCTTACGACGCCTTTACCAACTATATGAATATTCTTGGTGACTTTATCAAACGTGTTGATTCCCTTTATCCGATAGACATTGACAATGAAGAACTGAACGCTTTGTTGACTACTATCAAGAATCAGGGCGACGAGATAGAAGAGTTGCATAAAGAGCTGGAAAAGGCACAGGCAAAGTTGGAGAAGGGAAAAACTGCCAAACCTGCCGCCAAGGCTACGGCTAAACCTGCTGCTAAAAAGACTGTAAAGAAAGAAGCAGAATAAGTTTATCTGCTATTCCATAAAAAAAGTCTCCCGCTCAATCCGAGCGGGAGACTTTTTTTATGGAAATATCTTGTTGATATTGTTATTCATTAAAGCTTGTATAAGTCACCTCTATCTTTATCGGAGATTTGACCTGACCGCTTGCATCCTTTTCGGGACCACCTCTGAGCTTGGCATATCCGGGTTTCAAGTCATTCTCTACAGCTGTTAAAATCGGGTTGTTCTGGTTGGATGTATCATAAGTCACATTCACCGGAATGAGCAATACTTTATCCCAGTCTTTGGTTGCTTCGTCCGTATTCCAATCATTTTCCCATTTCGCTTCATCCCAAGCGCTGCCGGCTTTCTCTTTCGCGGCTTTCTTGGCTGCTTGCTTTTCGTTGATGCAGGTTGTCACTAAGCGGGCTATATTGCTGAATGTATATTGATTGGTTGCTATGTTATTGTGCGTTACGGTAAATGATGTAATATTATCCGTGACCTTATTTGTTTCGAAGAAGCTCTTTAATTCTTTCTTGCGTATCAACAGCACGTTTTTAGGAGCACTCATGCGATATTTAAAGTTACTGTTTCCCTCATCATAATTGGTGAAGGTCATTTTTACGGCATTAAGCGTGTCCTTGGATAATTTCTTGTATATCTCATCGTATGGTATGGTAGCTTCGGTGAAGATACCGGCGGGAGACTTGATATAAGTATGTTCGGTTTCTGCTGCTTTCTGCTTAATCATGTCGGAATTCAAGAACTGATTGGCTTGAATAACTTCTTTGGTAGAGGCAAATACAGTCTGCAAACTATAATATAAAGAGTCTGTTCCATCCTTCTTTTTCAGTGCCACACCCGTTGTGTCATCTACCGCGTGGAAACGGAATTGCATTTGTAAATCTACCTGGTCTATGTATAGGATGGTTCCGTCTGCCTGATCGCATTGAACGTATACACCCTTGAATACCTTGTCGATAAAGGTAGCTGCATCTTTAAAGTATTCCGGATGCTCCCGGTATACCTTTAATATTCTGTCTTCACCGAATGTCTTTTTATCCAAGGGGAAGACTATGTTCGGATAGAATGTATATTTGTTATTTTGATCTTTCTCGAATCTTACTGAGTCCGGGATGGAAGTATCGTAAGCTGAGTAGGCTTTAAGACCCAGCAGAGACTTGGAATCGAACTTGTTATAATATTCTTCCGGATTGACGTTGGTGTAGCGGTTTTTATCGAGCTTTTTATCCAATTCGAATAATTTCATACGGCAGGCACTCAGAGAGTCGCCGAACCAGCTCCTGTAAAATACTACTAATTGGGCGGATACTACACTATCGCCCGCCATGATTCCTGTTCCGGTTTTAGTTTCGGGATCGTATTTATATACTTCCGGAAGAGTAAAGCCGTCTGTACAATTCAGTTCGGTCATGAAACTGGTTTCGTAGTAACCGAATTCCGGGTCTGTGAATTTCCCTACATACCCGGTGCTGGTTTTGGCATATACGGAATCGATGGCAAAAGAGCGTGTTGTTACGTCAAAAGTAGTGGTATTTGCAGATATGCCGTCGGAGCCGGGAAGCATTCCCAAACCTAATGAACCGGTGTTATCATCGCATCCAAAGAAAGCCAGGACTGCAAAAAGCAATGCCCCTATGAATTTTACTTTCCCTATGTATCTTACTTTCATAGTTATAATTGTCTAATCTATTTTATTCTTGTTCTGTTCCCCATACTTTGTCGTAGAAGTCGTTGCAGGCTTCGGCAAAGGTTTCGGGAGATTGGTATTCTAATATCGGTTTACCGATTTCGCGGGCGTAATTCAGCACTTCTTCATTGACGTGTTCGCTTTGTTGGATAACGCCGTCGGAGAAGTCCACAGCCAGTTTGCAAAGTGCGGTATAGTCAATCGGGTCTTTCAATCCGGCAATATCTTTCTTGGTAATACCTTTCAGCAACAGTTTGCTGGAAAAATCGGAGTGGAAAGAGCCTTTGAAGTCGTCGTCGTAAAGTGAGAACACAACTTTGGCGTCTCTGAAAGAAGGTTCGTCCTTATACGCTTTCTTGATGTACAGGGGTGCCAAAGCAGTCATCCAGCCATGGCAGTGGATGATATCCGGACACCAGCGCAGTTTCTTTACCGTTTCCAATACGCCCCGGGCATAGAAGATGGCGCGGGCATCGTTGTCTTCATATTCATTGCCGTTCTCGTCGGTGGCCTGCATGCGGTTTTGGAAGTAATCATCGTTGTCGATGAAATACACCTGCATACGGGCTGACTGGATAGATGCAACTTTAATGATGAGCGGATGGTCGGTGTCATCTATAATGAGGTTCATACCGGAGAGGCGTATCACTTCGTGCAGTTGGTTCCTGCGTTCGTTGATATTTCCCCATTTGGGCATAAACGTTCTGATTTCTCTGCCTTTTTCTTGGATAGCCTGAGGTAGGTTTCTACCTATAAGGGACATCTCGGACTCTGAAACGTAGGGGGTAATCTCTTGTGTAATATATAAAACCTTGTTCGCCTTTGTCATAATAACAATGTTCTCAATTATTCTGCAAAGATATAAAAAAAATCGCGCAATAAAGCAAATAGGGGCTGTCTATAATTCCTTATGAATTGTTAACTGCTTGTTATTCAGTACTACATGAGCTAAATGAATTACTACAATGGATACTAAGTTTTGCATTAATTTGCGATATTTCTTCTTTATATGCTAAATAATGGTTTATTTTGCACCGCTTTTGCGAACAACCAAATTATTATATAACCGATAAAAATGGAAATAGTACATACTATCAAGGACTTGCAAGCCGGACTTTCGGCTTTGAGAGCTCAAGGTAAGAAGGTGGGCCTGGTGCCTACGATGGGTGCCTTGCATGCCGGTCATGCTTCACTGGTGAAACGTTGCGTGTCAGAGAATGATGCTACTGTGGTGAGCGTATTTGTAAATCCGACCCAGTTTAACGATCAGAATGATTTAGTAAAATATCCCCGTACGCTGGAGGCCGATTGCCGCTTGCTGGAGGAGTGTGGAGCGGCGTATGTCTTTGCCCCTTCGGTAGAAGAGATGTACCCGGAACCTGATACGCGTCAGTTTAGCTATGCCCCCCTGGATACGGTGATGGAGGGAGCGTTCCGTCCGGGACATTTCAATGGTGTCTGCCAGATTGTGAGCAAGTTGTTTGATGCCGTGAAGCCGGACCGTGCTTACTTTGGAGAGAAAGATTTCCAGCAGTTGGCTATCATCCGCGAGATGGTTCGCCAGATGAAGTATCCTTTGGAGATTGTGGGGTGTCCCATTGTTCGCGAAGCCGACGGCTTGGCTCTGAGTAGCCGTAATGCCCGTTTATCTGCCGAAGAACGCAAAAATGCTTTAAAAATATCGCAGACTTTGTTTGAAAGTCGTACCTTTGCGACCTCGCATACGGTGGCCGAGACACAGAAGTTTGTAGAAGATGCCATTGCAGCCGCTCCCGGTTTGCGCCTGGAATACTTTGAACTGGTGGACGGAAACACGTTGCAGAAGATTGCCGATTGGGCAGATACTTCTTATGCAGTGGGCTGTATCACAGTGTTCTGCGGAGAGGTTCGCTTGATTGACAATATCAAGTACAAAGAGTAATAAACTAAAAAGTACCAACCTTATGATGATTGAAGTGTTGAAGTCGAAAATCCATTGTGCCCGCGTCACGGAAGCCAACCTGAACTATATGGGAAGCATCACGATTGACGAGGATTTGATGGATGCTGCCAACATGATTGCCGGTGAGAAAGTGTATATTGCCGACAATAATAATGGTGAGCGTTTTGAAACCTACATTATTAAGGGTGAGCGTGGTTCGGGTAAGATTTGCCTGAACGGTGCGGCAGCCCGCAAGGTGCAGCCGGATGATATCGTTATCATCATGTCGTACGCTTTGATGGATTTTGAAGAAGCCAAGTCGTTCAAGCCGTCGGTGATCTTTCCCGACCCGGTGACGAACAAAGTGGTGAAGTGATTCTTCATAAAATAAAGAGGAAGCCCTGCTTACAGATGATGTAGGCAGGGCTTTCTTTTGTACTTATAAGTAGTGCGTTATTTCTTCAGTTGTTCGTTCATCGCCGCCGCCGCTTTGCGTCCGTCGCCCATAGCGAGGATTACGGTAGCGCCGCCCCGAACGATGTCACCACCGGCATAAATCGTCGGGATGGACGACTGCATTTGGTCGTTGACGGCAATCGTTCCCTTACGTCCCAATTCCAGTCCTTTGATGGAGCTCGGCACAATCGGGTTGGGCGATACACCTACACTGACAATGGCAAGGTCGATATCAATCGTTTCGGTAGCTCCGGGGATGGGAACGGGGCTGCGACGGCCGGAGGCATCCGGTTCGCCGAGTTCCATCTTTTGCAGAACCACTTGTTTCACTTTGCCCTGCTCGTCGGCAATGTATTCTATCGGGTTGTGGAGTGTCAGGAACTCAACACCTTCCTCTTTGGCATGCTTCACTTCTTCGATACGTGCCGGCATTTCTTCTTCCGAACGGCGGTAAATAATCATGGCACGCTCGGCACCCAGGCGGCGTGCGGTGCGTACGGAGTCCATCGCGGTGTTGCCACCACCGATAACGGCTACGCGTTTGCCGAAAGGAACGGGCGTATCGGAATCCTCACTGGCGGCATCCATCAGGTTGACGCGGGTCAGGTATTCGTTGGAGGAGAGGATGTTGATGGAATTCTCGCCGGGGATATTCATAAAGTTGGGCAATCCGGCGCCGGAAGCAACGAACACGCCTTTGAAGCCTTCTTCTTCCAGTTGCTCCACGCTGATGGTCTTGCCGATGATGCAGTCCTTGATGAACTTAACGCCCATCCTGGCAAGGTTGTCGATTTCCACATCCACCACTTTGTTGGGCAGACGGAATTCGGGAATACCATATTTCAATACACCGCCAATCTCGTGCAGTGCTTCGAACACAGTTACGTCGTAACCATACTTCGCCATATCTCCGGCAAATGACAGACCGGCAGGTCCCGAGCCGATGACAGCTATCTTGATGCCGTTCTTCTCCTTGATTTCCGGTACGGAGATTTGTCCGCTTTCCCGTTCGTAGTCGGCGGCAAAGCGTTCCAGATAACCGATGGCTACCGGCTTCTCGTTCATCTTCAGATGGATACATTTCGATTCGCACTGCTTTTCTTGCGGACAAACACGACCGCAAACGGCGGGCAGCGCACTGGTTTCTTTCAGTGTCTTGGCAGCTTCGAGGAACTCACCACGCTCTATGTTCTTGATGAAACGGGGGATGTCGATACCTACGGGACAGCCTTCCATACAGCCCGGATTGGCGCAGTCGAGGCAACGCTTGGCTTCTGTCAATGCCTGTGTCTCCGTCAAACCCTGGTTCACTTCTTCCTTGCGGCTGTGTGAGCGGTATTCGGCATCGAGCTCGTTCATCTCCACGCGGGGGATGGCGGTGCGTTCTTTCGGCTTCATGGCTTTGCGCAGTTCCTGGCGCCATGCGGCGTTGCGGCTCTTTTCATCTACGATGGTTTCGCCTGTGGCCTGGCAGGTGGTGTCCTGTTCTTCCAGCTTGTGCATTTCTTCGCGCTCTATGCTCTTGAAGGCGCCCATGCGCTTCAGCATTTCGTCGAAGTCCACCTGGTGACCGTCGAACTCAGGGCCGTCTACACAGACGAACTTGGTTTTTCCGCCAATCGTGATGCGGCAGGCGCCGCACATACCTGTGCCGTCCACCATAATCGTATTCAGCGATACGTCTGTGGGTATTTCATATTTCTTCGTCAGCAAACAAACAAATTTCATCATGATGGCAGGGCCGATAGAGAAGCATTTATCTACCTTCTCGCGCTTGATGACTTCTTCTACGCCTTCCGTCACCAGGCCTTTGCGGCCGTATGAACCGTCGTCGGTCATGATGATGACTTCGTCGGAGCTTTCGCGCATCTCTTTTTCAAGGATAATCAGTTCTTTGGTACGACCTGCCAGTACGGTGATTACGCGGTTGCCGGCAGCTTTCAGCGCTTGCACGATGGGGAGCATGGGGGCTACGCCTACGCCACCTCCGGCGCAAACTACCGTACCGAATTTCTCGATATGTGTGGCTTGTCCCAGCGGGCCTACAACGTCCGTGATGTAGTCGCCTTCGTTCAGTTCGCAGAGGCGGGTAGAGGAAAGCCCGACTTCTTGTACTACCAGAGTGATAGTTCCTTTTACCGGGTCGGCGCCGGCTATGGTAAGCGGCATGCGTTCGCCTTTTTCGCCTACGCGTACGATAACAAAGTGTCCTGCCTTGCGTGATTTAGCAATCAGCGGTGCTTCAATAACTAACTTAAAGACCTTTTCTGAAAAGTGTTCTTTGCTAATGATTTTATTCATTATCTAATAATTTTGTTGGTATAATTACGTAATTACTTTCAGTTTGTTACAGTTTGCAAAGATACAGGTTATTTCGTAAATAAGAAAGAATGTTTCTTGATAAATATATTGGCAGTAGGCATTATTTATATAAAACCTTTGCAGTGACACAGCAAAAGTGTGGCAGCATCACTGCAAAATAGCTGCAGCGTCGCTGCAAAAGGTTTGCAGCGCTACTGCATAAGGTTTGCAGCGCCACTGCAAAGTATCTGCAGCAACTCTGCAAAGGGTCTGCAGCAATGAGCATATCATCCGTTTGTCACCGGTTGCCTTCCCTTCGTCACTATAATTTGTCCGCTTTGATTCCCTTGTCTACTTTTGAAACAAAAAACAGAGACTATGCGTATAAAAGTATTTTTGGGAATTATCTTCTTAGGTATGCCCTTGGAGGGCAGGGCACAGCAGGACACTATCGCCGACCAGCGTTTAGGGGAAGTTGTGGTAACTGCCAAACTTCCGTTGGTGGAGATGTCCGCCGGAAAGACCACTTACCGGATGGATGCATCTATCACTCAAAGCACCGGCAGTCTTTACGATGTGCTTTCTTCTTTGCCGGGAGTAATAGTGGACTCCAAAGGCGGCATTCTGCTGAATGGAAAGAGTGGGGTGCAGGTGCTGATGGACGGCAAACCGACTTATTTGTCCGGTGAAGAACTGGTAAACTTGTTGCGTTCCACTCCCGCCACGAATGCCGATAAGATAGATCTTATCACCCAACCTTCCGCGCGCTATGAAGCGGCAGGAAGTACAGGCATGATTGACATCCGTACCCGTAAGATAAAGCTGCACGGCATGAATCTCGCCCTGAACGGCAACGGCACTCTCGGTCGCTCGGGTGGCGGCGGATATGGCAGCGCTTCCATAAACCTGCGGCAGGATAAGTTTAATTTCTTTCTGACCTATTCCTATTATCTGGGAAATCAGACGATAGACATGGATATCGACCGTGCCTTCAATGGAGATGGACGGATGCGGCAATCCTCTTACCGGCGGCGGAGTACCCATTCGCATTATCTTCGTGGCGGTTGCGACTTTTACATCAACCCGCACACAGTGTGGGGCGTGACGTTGAATGGCAACTTATCCGACAGAACCGAAAATGCGGATATGCTCATCGAAACGCAAGGAGCGGGAAGACCGGAGACGACTGATGGGCATCTGGATAACGACTGGAACAACTTCTCTGCCGGAACTAACTTCACGCATCGTCTCAGGAGAGACGGGGGCGAAATTTCTGCTGCTTTTGACTATTTCAGCTATGACCGTTCGGAGCTCCAGCACATACATTATTCCAAACCCGATACGTTGAAGGGAGATATGCAGGGACGCATCCATATCTATGCCGGACAAGCGGATGTGACTTATCCGCTGAACGAACAATGGAAACTGCAAGGCGGGGGTAAATCCGCTTTCGTAAAGATAGACAATGATGCCGGTTACCTGCGTCCGGTGCCGTCGGGCTGGCAGGCGGACGGTTCGCTCGGTTCCCGTTTTGTTTACGATGAGAATATCAATGCCGCATACCTGCAAGCCGGTTATGAGCATCGTCGCCTGAAGTTCTCGGTAGGATTGAGGTTGGAGCATACTTGTGTACACGGCGAATTGAGTGGGAACACCGTGCAGCGTGATTCGTCGTTCACGACGAACTATGTACATCTGTTTCCCACCTGTTCCGTGCAGTATGGGCTGGAGCGTGGAAGTGCTTTTCAGCTTTCTTACAGCCGGCGCATTACCCGTCCCAATTACCAGGACTTGAATCCTTTTACCTATATCTTCGACGACTATACGCACGAGGGTGGTAATACCCGTCTGCGCCCGTCATTCTCGGACAACATCGAGCTGGCTTATGTACACCATGAATGGCTGCAAGCCGTCCTTTTCTTCTCGCACACTGACGATGCTATTATGAAAACCTATCAGACTCAAGAAGACTTGCGTATCTATGTCACTCCCGAGAATCTTGCCGCCTATGTGCAGACCGGGCTGCGCATTCATGCCGCTAATCTTTCGCTGGCATCCTGGTGGAAGATGCACTTGACGGCTATCGGACTCTATAACCGTTATCGTTGGACGGAGCAAGGTGAGAGAATGAGGAACAATCTGCTTACTCCCCTTGTCAGCAGTATGAGCCAGTTTACGTTTACACCTGCCTGGTCGGCAGAACTGTCGGCAAACTATCGGGGCAGGATGGCTTACGGACAGGCTACCGTACATCCGACATTGGAAGTGAATGCCGGCATTCAGAAGAAGATATTACGTGGTAAAGGAACTGTCAGCTTGTTTGCCAAAGATATTTTCGGAACCAATAATGAGTGGGTGGATATACGGGCGGTTGGTACCAAGGCATATGTGGATTCGCATGGTGATAGCAGTCAGCGTGTGATAGGTATTGCTTTTTCGTGGCGTTTCCAAAAGGGGAGTGAAGTGAAAGAAAGCAGACGGAAAAATGGGTTGGATGAAACAAAAAGAGTAAATTTGTAAAACCTATGAAGATATATCAAGTGTATAAGTGGCTGGCGCCAATGTTGCTTGCATTGCTGCTATTTGTCTGCATTCGCGTGGTGAGTGACCTTCCCGAACGGGTTTCGTATTGGGAAGGAAATTCGCTTAAGTTTATATTTAATGAAGTGATATCGATCATAGTGGTGGGGTATATGGCGTATGCTCTTCTTCGCATTTGGTTAAGGCTGAATCGTAGGAGAAGGAACTTATGGATAGAATATGGTGGATTGATTCTTGGCACTCTCTTAATATGCCTTGCGACTATGTTTGTTAGTTGGCAGTTGAACGACCGTATGTTTACTGTGTATGATGTTGTTATTCCTGCTGTGGTGGCGGAGTTGTTCATTTTGCTTGCCTATGCATTTTTACGCAATCAGATTTCTGAGAAAGAGAACGAAGCCCAGCGCCTGCAATTGGAGAAGATAAAGAACGACCAGCTTCAAACGGAACTGAAGTTCTTGAAAGCACAGTACCATCCGCACTTCCTCTTCAATGTGCTCAATACAGTATATTTTCAGATAGACGAAAAGAACGAAGCACCGCGGCGTACGCTGGAACAACTGTCAGAGTTGCTTCGTTACCAACTGTATAATGATGGTGAAAAGGTGCGGGTGCGTGTCGAAGCCGATTACCTGAAGCAATACATCAGCCTTTGTAAACTCCGTACCACGAAGCGCTTGCAGTTGCAGGTACACTTCGACGAGATACCTGAAGAATGCGAGATTTATCCGTTGCTGTTTGTGCCGCTAGTGGAGAATGCCTTCAAGTATGTGGGTGGAGAGTATTTTATAACCATAGAACTGCGGTTGAAAGACGACGGACTGCACTTTCTTGTTGAGAACTCTGTTCCGGAATCGGTGATGCAGCCGAAAAAGAAACAAGGCATCGGCATCGAGAATCTGAAACGTCGGCTGGAATTGCTCTATCCCGGGCGCTATACGCTGGATATTAATAAGGGAGAGGCATTATTTACGGTGAAACTTATGATAAAATTATAGCATGATGCAGATAGAATGTGTAATAACCGATGATGAACCCACTGCCTGCGAAGGTCTGCGCCGCTATGTGGAGAAAGTGGATTTCCTTACCCTGACGGGAGTGTGTGAAGATGCGATGCAACTGAATACCCTTCTACAGACCGAACAGCCGGACTTGTTGTTCCTGGACATCGAAATGCCTTATCTCTCCGGGCTTGAGTTACTGGCATCTCTTGCCCATCCGCCGCACGTCATCATCACCTCCGCCTACGAACAGTATGCGCTGAAAGGTTACGAGCTCGATGTGGCGGATTATCTGCTAAAGCCGTTTTCGTTCGATCGCTTTCTGAAAGCAGTGAACAAGGTACACAGTCTGCTGTTGCAAGAAGAGCGGCAGGAAGAGGAAGATACTGATTTCATCTTTGTCCGCTCCGACCGCCAGATGCATAAGGTGCATTTCAAGGACATTCTTGTGGTAGAAGGCTTGGAGAATTATGTCTGCATTTATACGGAGAGTGCGAAGTTACTGGTGCGCTCCACCATGAAGCGTATGATAGAAGCTCTTCCCAAAGGGCTCTTCCTGCAAGTACACAAATCCTACCTTATTAATCTGAACAAGATTGATATGATAGATGGCAATCAGATCATAGTCAGGCAACATACCATCCCCGTAGCCCGTAACTTCCGCGAAGAGGTGTTTGCGCGGATATTGAAGAACACGTTGTAAGAAAAGATATAAACAGAAAGAGGCATGCCGCGGCACACCTCTTTCTGTTTATATCTTTTGAAATTTTAGTCTATCATTTCAAATCCCGTATACGGCACCAATGCCTTCGGGATGCGGATGCCTTCGGGAGTCTGATTGTTCTCCAGCAGTGCGGCAACAATGCGCGGCAGGGCAAGGGCAGACCCGTTTAGTGTATGGCAAAGTTCGGTTTTCTTCTCTGCGGTGCGGTAGCGGCACTTCAGACGATTGGCTTGATAAGTGTCGAAGTTGGATACGGAACTAACTTCCAACCAGCGCTTCTGTGCTTCGGAATAAACCTCGAAGTCGAAGCAGAGGGCGGCGGTGAAACTCATGTCGCCACCGCAAAGACGCAGGATGCGGTAGGGGAGTTCCAGCTTTTGGAGCAATCCTTCTACATGGTCCAGCATTTCCTGGTGGGACTGCTTGCTGTGTTCCGGCTTGTCGATGCGTACCAACTCTACTTTGGAGAACTCGTGCAGGCGGTTCAGACCGCGCACGTCCTTACCGTAAGAACCGGCTTCGCGACGGAAGCACTGGGTATAGGCACAGTTCTTGATAGGAAGCTGCTTCTCGTCCAGGATAACATCGCGGTAGATGTTCGTCACCGGAACTTCGGCAGTCGGAATCAGGTATAAATCGTCTACTTCGCAGTGGTACATCTGTCCTTCTTTGTCGGGCAACTGTCCTGTGCCATAGCCCGAAGCAGCATTCACCACGGTAGGCGGCATTATTTCCATGTAGCCAGACTTGCGGGCTTCGTCCAGGAAGAAGTTGATGAGGGCACGTTGCAACTGCGCACCTTTACCTTTATATACGGGGAAGCCTGCACCGGTGATTTTCACACCCAGGTCGAAGTCTATCAAATCGTATTTCTTGGTCAGTTCCCAGTGGGGCAGGGCATCTTTGGGCAGTTCGGTTTCCATGCCGCCCATTTTCTCTACCACATTGTCGTCGGCACCTACACCTTCGGGCACGCTGTCGTAAGGCACGTTGGGAATGGTATAGAGCAGAGTCTGCATATCTTCAGCAGCTTGGTCCATATCGGCCTGGAGAGCTTTGCTTGCTTCTTTCAGCTCGGCCACGCGGTTCTTGGCAGCTTCCGCTTCCTCTTTCTTTCCTTCCTTCATCAGTTGGCCGATGGACTTGGAGAGCGAGTTCACCTCAGCGAGGTTTTTATCTAATAGGGTTTGGGTGTTACGTCGTTTGTCGTTGGCTTCAAGCACTTGCCCGATGGTTTCTTTAGCATTCTTGAAGTGCTTCTTTTCCAGACCGCGGATCACCGCGTCGGTGTTTTCTGTAATTTGTTTAATGGTAAGCATATCTTTATACTTGTTTTTATGATTCTCTGTTTTGAAAGCACAAAGATAGTGCAAATAGAAAGCAATACAAAAAGAAGTTTGCTTATTTTTTTTGTATGGTCTAAGTGTGGCTTTCCTTATTTATAGATAGATAGGCTCAAAAAAAGAAAGGGATGCAACCCCGTGGATTGCATCCCTTTTCTTTATTTCTTGTTCGGAAACTTATGCTTCTGTCTTTTCAGCAGGAATGATAGAGATAGAACGTCTATCTGCCTTGCCTACTTTGAACTTTACAGTTCCGTCTACCAAAGCGAAAAGAGTGTGGTCTTTACCCATACCCATGTTGTCACCCGGGTGGAATTCAGTACCTCTTTGACGAACGATGATGTTACCTGCCTTGCAAGCTTCGCCACCAAATATCTTAACGCCTAATCTCTTACTCTGTGATTCGCGGCCGTTCTTAGAACTACCGACACCTTTTTTATGTGCCATTTCTTCTTACGTTTTTAAATTGATTAAGCTACTACTTCTGTAATTGTTAACTCAGTGAACTGTTGACGGTGTCCGTTCAACTTGCGATGACCTTTTCTTCTCTTTTTGTGGAAAACGAGAACCTTGTCACCTTTTACCATGCTTGATACTACCTGGCAAACTACCTTTGCACCTTCTACAGTAGGAGCACCTACAGTGATTGCACCGTCTTTGTCTACCAAAAGAACCTTTTCAAATTCTACTGTTGTACCGTTTTCTGCTTCCTGCATGTGGTGTACAAACAGTTTCTTGCCAGCTTCTGCTTTGAATTGCTGGCCATTGATTTCTACAATTGCGTACATTTCTTATATATAATGTATAAGTTAGCTCCGTCGGGTGGTTCCTAATCACTTAGAAAGCACTTGGTTAAACCCGGTGCGGAATAATCGGGCACAAAATTACTGTTTTATTTTGAATGGACAAACCTTTTTAATTTCTTTTTTCTGTTTCACTATTGTTTTATGCAATAAACGGTTTTAGTAGATAGAGTAGTGCCACCGTAAGAAGTGCTACGACGACTGCAAACAATATAGCTATCAACAGGGAGTAGAAGAACATAAGTATGGTACGCCAGAAGCTTTTCCACCAAGTGGCGCTGTACAGTTGCTTGTAGTCCCACCAGAAGAGGACGAAAATGAACCACCAGGGTAGTTCGTATAAGTCATTTACCTGGGCATGCCCGTTGATAGGCAATATGACGATGCTTAGGAAGAGTATCTGGCAGGCAATGTAGGCTTGGATGAATACGTGTTCCGTCAGATTGTAGTTCAACTTATACTTCCTGCGATGGAAAGCCATGAGGGTGGCGAGCGCAAAGAGGGGCAGGGTGGCAATGATACTGAATGCCTTGTTGCCATGTGCCCAGCCTCTCAGCAGGTTCCATACCTTCTGTAAGAAAGGGGAGTTGTCGAAGTACTTTCCGAGTTTCTCTCCTATCTCCGAGCTTGAGTCGAGTAGTTCGTCCAGGAGGCCCTCCTTATCGGTATCAACTACGCTGTCGGAGGGGGAAGCCGTCTGCAGGGAATCGCTTTGCGCTGTTTCCTCTTTTGCTTCTTCTTTAATTTCTTCTTTAACTTTCTTCTGAGATTTGTCCCGGTTCTTCTCCAAACTCTCTTCCAGGCTTTTTATAGTGATGTCGAGAGTTTGCTTCTCTATTTGGTTCTTGGATTTATCTCTTTTCTTTATTAACTCATCCCGTGCGGTAATGATATTTTCTATCTCCTGCTCCGCCTTGGGCTTTTCTCTTTTCTTTAGTGCTTCCGGGTCTATTACCTGCACAGCCATGATGTAGAGGGCGGCAAGGATAAACAATGTCTGGAACGGGCGGAAGTATTGTATTCGCTTGCCGTCGATGAAGTCGCGGATCATATATCCCGGGCGGTAGAGAAGATCGATAAGGGTGCGGCCGAAGCCATTGTCGATGTTTGTGAATCCTCCCAAAATGTTCTTTATGGCATTGCTGAAGCGATAGCGGGGCGTTTTCCGACTTTGGCCGCAACGGCTGCAATAGTTGCCCACATAGGTTGTTCCGCAGTTGCGGCAGGTGCAGGGCTCTTGGCTGTTGCGGGGGGCTTGTTTGCCTCGTACCAGTTTGAGGTGGAACGCACGCAGGCGTACGGCGTAGGGGTGCCATCGCGGTTTGATGAAGGCGATGATGCGTTCGGGGAGAAGCCTTCTTTTTTGTGAGACGCCCCATAGGGTAAAAATGAAGAGAATCGGAAAGAGCCAGGAGTCCGAATATTTCCGTTCTTCGTATGATAGCCATAGAAAGATGACTAAAAGAATGATTTGCCCGGTACTGATCCGCTTTTTCTTTTTTGGAGGGGGCGGGGTGTTTTCCGGTAGGGAGGGGGTGTCGGAATCGCAGTCCGGTTGTTGAGGTTCGTTGCACTTATCCGGCAAAGTGTTGTCCTCACAGGGAGATTCTTCGCTCTTGCTTGGCAGTTCTTCGTTTTTGTCCAGCAACTCTTCCAGTGTTGCCATTATCTTCCGGTGCGGATACTTGCTCAGTTCCTGGGCGGTGGTCACTCCGTGGGTTACGCCGGCAAAGTCTACTCCCGCTGCCTGGGCTGTTTCGGCATCTACCGTGCTGTCGCCGATGTACAGCGTCTCTGCTTTCGTGGCATGCAGTTGCTTGATGGCAAGCAGCAAACCTTCGGGCGAGGGCTTGGCGGCCTTTACATCTTCTCCACCTATTATAATATCCATGAAGTTGTCAAGGAAGTGCTGGTTCAGCAAATCCTTTATTCGGAAGCGAAATTTGGTAGAGATGATTCCGATGCGTGCACCGGCGTCTTTCAGCGCTATCAACACGGACTTGGTTTCAAGGAACAGCATGGTGTTCACCGTCATGTGTGTATCCGCTTCCTTGCCATATTCCTTTTTGAAGCCGGCCAACTGTTGCGCGTCCGTCACTCCGGTGAGGATGGAAAAGGAGTCTTCAAGGGTTTTGCCGATGGTTCGCTTTATTTCTTCGTCCGTTACCTCCGTATATCCGTGGCGTTTAAGTACATTCTGAAAGCAGGTGACGATGCCTCGGGAAGAGTCGGCAAGGGTATAATCAAAGTCGAAAAGATAGGTCGTGTAATTCATAACTACGGCTTTTTGCGACAAAGATAAGGATTAATCGGATTTTTGTATTATTTTTGTTACCATTAATTTATGTCTAAAAAGTGATAGTAAGGAATAAGTGTTTTATCCGGTTGAATTGTTATAATGTACACGTTAACCCTATAATGTTATGAAATTGATAAAATCTTGTTGTTCGTTTCTTACCCTTTTATCTTTTTGGGCATGTACATCCCCAGTGTCGGATACTACAGATAAGTGTTATGCCGACTATGTAAATCCTTTTATTGGTACGGACTTTACCGGAAATACTTATCCCGGTGCACAGGCACCGTTCGGTATGGTTCAACTCAGTCCGGACAACGGGCTTCCCGGTTGGGACCGCATTGCCGGGTATTTCTATCCGGACAGTACCATTGCCGGATTCAGTCATACGCATCTCTCCGGTACCGGGGCGGGCGATTTGTACGATATCTCTTTTATGCCCGTGACACTGCCGTATAAAGAGGCGGAAGCTCCGCTCGGCATTCATTCTTTATTCTCCCACGAAGATGAATCGGCAAGTGCCGGATATTACCGGGTCAGATTGAAAGACTATGATATCAATGTGGAGCTGACGGCTACCGAACGTTGCGGCATCCAGCGCTATACTTTCCCCGAAGCGGACGCTGCCATCTTCCTGAATCTGAGAAAGGCGTTGAACTGGGACTTCACGAACGATACGCATATCGAAGTGGTGGACTCCGTTACCATTCAGGGCTATCGCTTCTCCGACGGATGGGCACGCGACCAGCATATTTATTTCCGCACTCGCTTCTCCCGCCCGTTTGCGGCGATGCAACTCGATACGGCTGCCGTGCTGAAGGATGGCAAGCGAATCGGAACTTCTGCCGTTGCACGGTTCGACTTCAAGACGAAGCAGGGAGAACAGATTCTTGTCAGCACCGCTATATCCGGTGTGAGCATGGAAGGTGCGGCGCGTAATCTCTCGGCCGAAGTGCCTGATGATGACTTTGACAAGTATCTAGCGGCTACCCGCAAGAACTGGAATGAGCAACTCTCTAAGATAGAAATAAAGAGTGAAGACCGGGATGAGATGGTGAAGTTCTATACCGCCCTGTATCATTCGATGCTGGCACCGACCATTTACAGCGATGTGGACGGCGCTTATTACGGTCCCGACAAGAAGACCCATCAGGCGGACGGCTGGACGAATTACAGTACATTCTCTCTGTGGGATACCTATCGGGCAGCCCATCCCCTTTATACTTTCATTGAACCGCAGCGTGTAAACGATATGGTGAAGTCGTTCCTTGCTTTTTATGAGCAGAACGGACGCCTGCCCGTATGGAACTTCTATGGCAGCGAAACGGATATGATGATCGGTTATCACTCCGTGCCCGTCATTGTAGATGCTTATTTAAAAGGAATAGGCAACTTTGATGCGGAAAAGGCTTTGAATGCTTGTGTGGCTACTGCAAACATCGATTCTTACCGGGGCATCGGGCTGTATAAAGAGCATGGCTACGTACCTTATAATGTTACCGATGAACATAATGCTGAAAACTGGTCGCTCTCCAAAACTTTGGAGTATGCCTATGATGACTATTGTATAGCCCGCATGGCAGAGGCGCTGGGAAAGACGACGATTGCCGACGAATTCTACAAGCGCTCGCAGAACTATAAGAACGTGTACAATCCGCAGACTTCCTTCATGCAGCCACGGGATGATAAAGGGAAGTTTATAGAGGGCTTCTCGCCGGATGACTATACTTCGCACATTTGCGAAAGTAACGGTTGGCAATACTTCTGGTCGGTGCAGCAGGACATTGAAGGGTTGATTTCGTTGGTGGGCGGCAAGGACCGGTTTGCACAGAAGTTGGATAGTATGTTTACTTATCATCCTGCTGCGGATGATGATTTGCCTATTTTCAGCACGGGCATGATAGGGCAATATGCACATGGCAATGAGCCGAGCCATCACGTCATCTACCTCTTCAATGCAGTGGGGCAACCCTGGAAGACGCAGAAGTATGCTGCCGAGGTGATGCACGAACTCTATAAGAATACTCCGGCAGGATTGTGCGGAAACGAGGATTGCGGGCAGATGTCGGCATGGTATGTGTTCAGCGCAATGGGCTTTTATCCGGTAGACCCGGTAGGCGGCAAGTACGAGATCGGCACGCCGCTATACCCGGAAATGAAGATGCATCTGGAGAATGGCAAAGTGTTCACTGTGCTGGCTCCGGCGGTGAGTAAAGAGAATTATTACATTCAGTCAGTAAAGCTTGACGGTAAAACATATGATAAAAGTTACATCACCCATGAGCAAATCAGGAACGGAAGCGTTCTTGAATTTGAAATGGGAGACAAACCGGCCCAGGCATGGTATAAGTAACGTAATATAAAGTGACGGCCGGTGATGTCAGATAAATAATGTAAGATTATGGAAGAAAACTTCGACCTGACTTATAAAACTCTTTTCCGCAGGTACTACGCCAATCTGCTGTTCTACGCCACGCGCATTGTGGGCGAGGACGAGGCGGAAGACGTGGTGCAGGATGTGTTTGTGGAACTGTGGCGACGGAAAGAGACAATGAAAATAGGAGAGCAGATACAGGCTTTCCTATATCGGGCCGTGTACACCCGTGCCTTGAATGTGCTGAAGCATCGGGATATTGTGAATAGCTACGAAGCCGTCACACTCGAAATCCATAAGAAAAGGATTGAGTTTTATCAGCCGGACAGTAATGATGTAGTGAAGAGGATAGAAGATAGCGAACTCAGAAGAAAGCTCTCCGAGGCTATCAACGAGCTGCCGGACAAGTGCAAGATGGTATTCAAGCTCAGTTATCTGCACGATATGAAGAATAAGGAGATAGCCGAAGCAATGGGTATCTCCCTGCGCACGGTAGAGGCGCATATGTATAAAGCATTGAAGTTGCTGCGTGACAGGTTGGGATATCTGAACCTCTTGGCGGCACTGTTTTTTTTAGGGAAAGTAAGTGTTTTGGTAAATAGTGTTGTTTTATTAGTATAAAGGAAGAAAAAGATGAAGAAGTTGAATGAGGAAATAATAGCTAAGTTCCTGATAGGTGACTGCACCGAGGATGAACTTCGCGAAGTGAACGCCTGGATGGATGAGTCGGGCGAGAACGCACGCGAACTGTTCAGACTGGAAGAAATCTATCACCTGGGAAAAGCGGGCTATGCCTCGGATAAGATAGAAAAGGCGGAACGAAGATTGTTCAAGCGGCTGGAGCAGGAGAAAACGAAACAGCATAAAGTGCGGAAGATGCATGGCTGGATGCAATATGCTGCCATTTCTATCGGTTTTTTCCTTTTGGGCAGTTTGGGATATATCTTTTATCAGAGTTACAATCATACGGAAGCGCTGCTTGCCGTCACCACTCAAGATAAGGTAAAAGAACTGAAACTGCCGGACGGAACGAAAGTGTGGCTGAACAAATATACCACTTTAAAGTATCCGCGTGCTTTTGCCGAGAATGGACGTAAGGTGTATCTGGAAGGTGAGGGATACTTCGAAGTAATGAGAAATCCGGAGAAACCTTTCATTGTACAGAGTGAGGCAATGCAGGTCAGGGTATTGGGCACTATCTTCAACCTGAAGTCCGATAAAATGAAAATGTCTGCTGTGGCCACGCTGCTGAAAGGAGAAATAGAAGTAAAAGGCAACCACGAAGAAGGAATGATTATCCTCTCGCCGGGACAGAAGGCCGAACTGAACGGAGCAACCCGGCGGTTGACCGTGAAGCAGGTAGACACCGGCATCGAGAATTGGCACAACAATGAATTCGTGTTCGAGAAAGCCGATATCTACACCATAGCCCGTACACTGGAAAGCTCCTACGGAGTGAAGATTATCCTTGCACCCGACATAGACGTGACGAAAACTTATTCCGGCACCCTCAAGAAGAAGGAAAATGTAGAGGCGGTGCTGAATTCGATAACGAATGCAATCCCCGTAAAGTATAAAATCGTGGGTGGAAGCGTGTTCTTGTCTTCCAAGAAATAGAAAACTATAATCTGAGAATTAATATTATGAGAAAACTGTTTGTATTAATCTGCTTTCTGAGCAGTGTGTGCTGGATGCAGGCTAAAGACCTCACCCAGTATGTCAGCCCTCTTGTGGGCACCCTCTCCACTTTCGAACTTTCTACGGGTAACACCTATCCCGCCATTGCGCGTCCTTGGGGCATGAACTTCTGGACTCCGCAGACCGGCAAGATGGGTGACGGCTGGCAGTATGTATACACCGCCAATAAAATCCGTGGCTTCAAACAAACTCATCAACCCAGTCCCTGGATTAATGATTACGGTCAGTTCTCCATCATGCCGGTGGTGGGCAAGCCGGAATTTGACGAAGACAAGCGCGCCAGCTGGTTCTCCCATAAAGGAGAAGTAGCCTTGCCCCATTATTATAAGGTATATCTGGCAGAGCACGATGTAGTGACGGAGTTCACGCCTACCGACCGCGCTGTACTGTTCCGTTTCACCTTCCCGGAGAACGAACATTCTTATATCGTAGTCGATGCTTTCGATAAAGGTTCTTACATCAAGATACTGCCTGAACAGAACCGCATTATCGGCTATACCACCCGTAACAGCGGTGGTGTTCCCGATAACTTCAAGAACTATTTCGTAATAGAGTTTGATAAACCTTTTACCTACCGTGCATCTGTTGCCGACGGTGTTTTGCAAGAAAATCAGAATGAGCAGACTGCCGGACACGCAGGCGCTATTATCGGTTTCAAGACCCGCAAGGGAGAGGTTGTGCATGCACGTGTCGCTTCTTCCTTCATCAGCCCGGAGCAGGCCGACCGCAATCTGAAGGAACTGGGCGACGACAGCTTTGACGCCTTGGTTCAGAAAGGGCAGGATGCCTGGAATCAAGTCTTGGGTAAGATAGAAGTGGAAGGCGGTGATCTCGATCAATACCGTACTTTCTATTCCTGTCTGTATCGCTCGGTGCTTTTCCCCCGTGCCTTCTACGAGTTCGATGAAGCGGGTAATCCGGTTCATTACAGCCCTTACAACGGACAGGTATTGCCCGGCTATATGTATACCGATACAGGCTTTTGGGATACTTTCCGTTGTCTCTTCCCTTTCCTCAATCTGATGTATCCGTCGGTGAACAAGCAGATTCAGGAAGGTCTTGTCAATACTTATAAGGAAAGCGGCTTCTTCCCCGAATGGGCAAGTCCCGGGCATCGTGGCTGCATGATTGGCAACAACTCTGCTTCCATCCTTGCTGATGCTTACCTGAAAGGTGTCAAGGTGGACGACGTGAAAACACTCTACGAAGGTTTGATTCACGGAACAAAGAACGTACATCCCGAGGTTTCCTCTACCGGCCGCCTTGGTCATGAATATTACAATGAACTGGGCTATGTTCCCTATGATGTCAACATCAATGAGAATGCTGCCCGCACGTTGGAGTATGCTTATGATGACTGGTGCATCTATCAGATGGCAAAAGCTTTGGACCGTCCGAAGAAAGAGCAGAAACTCTTTGCCGAGCGTGCCATGAACTATAAGAATGTATTCGACAAGGAAAGCAAACTGATGCGCGGACGTAACAAGGACGGTAAGTTCCAGGCGCCTTTCTCACCGCTGAAGTGGGGGGATGCTTTCACCGAAGGTAACAGTTGGCACTATTCATGGTCAGTCTTCCACGATCCGCAAGGCTTGATAGACTTGATGGGCGGCAAAGAGTCATTCGTCCAGATGCTCGACTCTGTTTTTATCGTTCCGCCTTTGTTCGATGATAGCTATTACGGCCAGGTAATTCACGAAATCCGTGAAATGACGGTGATGAATATGGGTAATTATGCTCATGGCAACCAGCCTATCCAGCACATGATTTATATGTACAACTATGCCGGTCAGCCCTGGAAAGCACAATACTGGTTGCGCCAGGTGATGAACCGCATGTACACTGCCGGCCCCGACGGATATTGTGGCGACGAGGATAACGGACAAACTTCTGCCTGGTATGTATTCTCCGCTTTGGGTTTCTATCCTGTTTGTCCGGGTACGGATGAGTACGTCTTGGGTGCTCCCTTGTTCAAGAAAGCTACGTTCCATTTTGAAAACGGTAAATCAATGACCATCGATGCTGCGGATAATTCCTCCGATAATATTTATATCGAGTCTCTCCAACTCAATGGCAATGATTATACGAAGAATTATCTGAAGCACGGCGATCTGCAAAATGGCGGTGTCTTGAAGTTCAAAATGAGTAACAAGCCTAATATGCAGAGAGGTACACGATCGGAAGATCTTCCATATTCTTTTTCTAACGAGATAAAGAAATAGGTATATAGTAATAATCCATTAATAGAATAGACTGTTTCAAAATCGGTTCTACTATCATTCTGCTCTTTTGAATAGAGTTTAGTGAAGAATTTTATCTCTTTGTATGAGGAGAGTAGATTCTTCCCTAAACTCTGAATGACAGAATGATACGTGGACTGACTGTTTGAGACAGTCTTTTCTTTTTTCGATTAATGAAAAAAAGTATCTTTTTTGCTAAGTGTATTTTCAGCTACTGTTGTTTTATATACGAAAGCGAGAGAATGAATCTCTTGAAGTAACCATATGTATAACCTATAAATTTTGTTTATGAAAGACAATCATGCTTTTCAAAGTTCGACGTTCATGCGGGCTTTATTAGTCTTGTTGTTCATGGCGGTTTCCGTTCAGTGGGGTTTTGCCCAGTTGAACTTGAATGTGTCCCGTGCTACACTGGGAACAGTCATCGAACAGATCAAATCTCAATCTAAGTATCAATTTTTTTGTGACGACAAGCTGGCTGCATTGTCAGTAGAGAACGTCAAAGTGAAGGATGCATCCATCGAAGACGCTTTGAATGCCATCCTCAAAGGAAAAGACATCTCGTATAAGGTAGAGGATAACATCGTTTATCTTTCAGAGAAAACCGCTTCACAACAAGAGGGTAACCAGCAAGGCAAAGAGCGTACGATTACGGGTGTTGTGTCCGATGACATGGGACCGCTGATTGGCGTCAACGTGTTGGTGAAAGGTAGCAGCAATGGCTGTATCACCGATCTGGACGGTAACTTCACACTGACAACGACCGAGGCAAACCCTGTCATTGTGTTCTCCTACATCGGCTATAAGTCGCAGGAAGTTGCAGTAAAAGGTTCGGCACCTATCAACGTGATGATGGAGAACGATACGCAAATGATTGAAGAGGTGGTGGTAACTGCCCTCGGTATCAAGCGCTCGGAGAAAGCACTGTCTTACAATGTACAGCAAGTCAACACGGATGCTATTACCTCAAACAAGGATGCCAACTTTGTAAACTCCCTGAGCGGTAAGGTAGCCGGTGTGAATATCAATGCTTCCTCATCCGGTGTGGGTGGTGTGTCAAAGGTTGTAATGCGCGGTACGAAGTCTATCATGCAATCTTCCAATGCCCTCTATGTAATTGATGGTGTGCCCATTTTCTCAGGACGTGGCACTGCCGGTGGCAAGGAATTCGACTCTCAGGGTTCTACAGAACCGATTGCCGATATCAACCCGGAAGATATTGAGTCTATGTCGGTACTGACGGGTGCTGCCGCTGCCGCCTTGTATGGTTCGGAAGCTGCCAATGGTGCTATCATCATTACTACGAAGAAAGGTAAGGAAGGTAAAGTTAACCTCACGGTTACTAGCAATACGGAGTTTACCAATCCGTTTGTGATGCCAAGTTTCCAGAACCGTTACGGTACAGGTACCGGTGGCGCCATGAGTACTTCGGGAGCCATGAGCTGGGGAGCACGCTTGTCGGGTGCCAATAATTTTAATTACAGCCCGAGTGATGATTACTTCCAGACCGGCATCGTTGGTACGGAAAGTGTCTCTTTATCAACCGGTACAGAGAAGAATCAGACTTACGCATCGGCTGCTGCTGTAAACTCTAAAGGTATTATTCCTAATAACAAGTATAACCGTTATAACTTTACAGTACGTAACACTACTACTTTCCTGAACGATAAGATGACGTTGGATTTCGGCGCAAGCTATATCCTGCAGAACGACCAGAACATGACAAACCAGGGTACTTACAATAACCCGCTGGTTGGCGCTTACTTATTCCCGCGCGGTAATGACTGGGATAATATCAGCATCTATGAGCGTTACGATGCTGCCCGTAAAATTTATACGCAATACTGGCCGGTGGGTGACGAAGGTATGGCCATGCAGAATCCTTATTGGATTAACTACCGCAATATGCGTCAGAATAAGAAAGACCGTTATATGCTGAATGCCGGTTTAAGCTATAAGATTCTGGATTGGTTGACCGTTTCGGGACGCGTACGTTTGGACAACTCCAACAATGACTATACCGAGAAGTTCTACGCTTCTACCAACACACAGTTGACTGAAAGTTCTTCCCGTGGTTTGTATGGCATCACCAAGACGCAAGACAAGCAGTTGTATGCAGACTTCCTGGTAAGCATCAATAAGTATTTCGGTGAAGACTGGTCATTCCATGCCAACCTTGGTGGTTCTATTTCAGATATACGTTCGGATGCAATGAAAACACGTGGTCCGATTGCTGACGGTGGCGATGCATTCTCCGGCGAACCGGTAGGCTTGACTAACTACTTTGCTATCCAGAATTTGAGTACCAGCAAGTCGCAGCGTATGCAGGAAGGATGGCGCGAACAGACTCAGTCTTTCTTCGGTTCGGCCGAACTTGGTTATAAGAATACTTACTTCTTGACGCTGACCGGACGTAATGACTGGCCTTCACAACTTGCCGGTCCTAACTCTAATAGCAAATCATTCTTCTATCCTTCAGTCGGTGGTTCTATCGTACTGTCTGAGTTGATGCCTAACATGAATAAGGATTATATTTCTTATATGAAGGTTCGCGGTTCATGGGCTTCTGTAGGTAGTGCTTTCTCCAGATACCTGGCTAATCCGCGTTACGAGTGGAATACAAGTTCAGGCCAGTGGAGTAACCAGCTTCAATATCCGCTGTATAATTTGAAACCCGAACGTACCAACTCTTGGGAAATCGGTTTGAACATGCGTTTCTTCAAGCATTTCGAATTGGATGCGACGTATTATAGTGCTAAAACTATGAATCAGACATTCAATCCGCAACTGCCTGTCAGTGGTTGGTCGGCAATGTACATTCAGACCGGTGCAGTACGCAACTCCGGTATAGAATTGTCACTGAACTACAAGAATACCTGGAAGGACTTTACCTGGGATACCGGTATCACTTTCTCTACCAATAAGAACAAGATCCTGACATTGGCAAACAATGTAATTAACCCCATCACAGGCGAATTATTCTCTTTGAGCACGTTGAACATGGGTGGTCTGGGTGATGCCCGCTTCTTGCTGAAAGAAGGCGGTAGCATGGGTGATCTCTATTCATTGAGAGATATGAAGCGTGATGCCAACGGACAGATTTATGTAGATCAGAACGGAATGGTTGCTACGGAAGCTATCACTAATCCGGATAAGTATATTAAGTTGGGCAGTGTGCTCCCTAAGGGTAACCTGGCTTGGCGCAATAACTTCGTTTGGAAGAACCTCACTGCAGGTTTCTTGATCTCGGCTCGTTTGGGTGGTGTGGTTTATTCACGTACACAAGCTATGTTGGACTACTACGGTGTGTCTGAGGCATCGGCCGATGCACGCGACCTCGGTTATGTAACAGTGAACAACAGTGATAGGATAAATCCTGAAACATGGTATGGCGTAATAGGTAGTGGTGTTTCTGTTCCTCAATACTATACTTATTCTGCTACTAACGTTCGTCTGCAAGAAGCTTCTCTTGGTTACACCATTCCAAGAAAATGGCTGAACGATGTTTGCGATATCAAGGTTTCATTGGTGGGCCGCAACTTGTGGATGATCTACAGCAAGGCTCCTTTCGATCCTGAAAGTGTAGCTTCTACCGATAACTTCTATCAGGGAATCGACTATTTTATGATGCCGGCTTTGCGTAACATCGGCTTTAGCTTGAGCTTTAAATTTTAATACCAAACGATATGAAAAAGAGTAATATAATTAATAAATTGATTGTTGGCTCGTTGGTTTTGGGCTTTATGTCCTGTACCGGCAATTATATGGATATAAACTCTAATCCTTATCAACCGGGTGATTTAACTCCCGATGATTATGGATTGGGTTCGGCGATGAGTAACCTGGCAAGCACGGTTATTTCCTCGGATGTCAATACGACACAGTTTACTGATTGCTTGTTGGGAGGACCTTTGGGCGGATATTTTGCAGACTCAAATGCAGGTTGGTCCAATACAATCTCCAATTTTAATGCAACGAACGACTGGACACGCGTATTCCTGATGAGTGACCGCATTATTGCAACGCTGTATGGTAACCTGAGTACGGTGAAACAAGTATCGGAGAATACAAATAATCCGGTTCCTTATGCTATTGCACAAATCATAAAGGTTGCTGCTATGAGCCGTGTTACCGATGCATATGGTCCTATCCCTTATTCAAAGATAGGTCAGGATGGTAAGATTACTATTCCTTATGATACCCAGGAAGAGGTTTACAACAAGTTCTTTGAAGAATTGGATGAATCCATCACTACTCTGACTGAGAATAGAAACGCTGCGCTGGTTGCTTCGGCAGACTTTGTGTACGGCGGTAATGTACAGAAATGGGTAAAGTTTGCTAACTCATTGAAGTTACGTCTGGCTATCCGTATCGCTAATGTAAGCCCGGCTAAGGCAAAAGAAATGGCAGAGAGTGCAGTGAACCATGAATTAGGTTTGATTGAATCGAATGCTGATAATGCAGCCTGGAATTATTTCGGTACCATCAGTAATCCGTTGTTTGTAGCAGTACGCTACAATGAAGAAGCATCAGGCGGTGATACGCATCCTGCTGCCGATATCATTTGCTATATGAATGGCTATAACGACAATCGTCGTGCCAGCTACTTCGAAGAATCCAAATGGCCGGGAGAAGCTTATGTAGGTTTGCGTCGTGGCATCAATATGAGTAAGGTGAGAGAATCTTTCATCAACTATTCACGTATAAAGATCTCTTCTTCAGATCCTGTACTTTGGATGAATGCAGCTGAGGTTGCTTTCTTGCGTGCTGAGGCTGTTGCTATCTATGGTTTCAATATGGGCGGAACTGCTGCTAATTTCTATGAAAGAGGTGTTCATCTCTCTTTCGAACAATGGGGGGCTACCGGTGCAGATACCTATCTGGCTGATGATAACAGTGTTCCTGCTCTCTATAAAGATCCTGCCGGTTTGAATACTTATGAAAAGAACCTTTCTAACATTACCATCAAATGGAATGAATCGGCATCTAAGGAAGAGAAGCAAGAGCGTATTATTACTCAGAAGTGGATTGCCAACTGGCCGTTGGGTAACGAAGCTTGGGCCGACTATCGTCGTACAGGCTATCCTAAGCTGTTGCCTGCAACCGATGCCGGTAACCTTAGTGGTGGAATTGTAGACAGCCAGAAAGGTGCCCGTCGTATGCCTTATCCTTCTGAAGAATATACAAGTAACACTGAAAACGTGCAAAACGCAGTAAGCAACTATCTGGGTGGACCGGATAATATGGCTACTGATGTATGGTGGGCACGCAAATAATAACAATAAACGCTGAATAATTATGAAATTATATAAGAAATCATTCAAAGGAATTGCACTGGCAGCATTTTCCGTATTGGCATTGTCTGCTTGCTCCGACTGGACGGATACAGAAAGTATCAATTTGGAAGAACCCGGAGTCAGCGAACAAGCTCCTGAACAATATGCCAAGTATCTGAAGAACTTGCAGGCATACAAAAACTCCGATCATAAGATAGTGTATGGTTGGTTCGATAATAGTGAGAAAGTTCCTTTTACTCGTGGGCAGCACATTTCAGATGCTCCCGACAGTTTGGACGTTATCATTATGATGACTCCCGATCTGGCAGAGTTTGAGATGGAAGATATGGCAACTGTACGTGAAAAAGGTACGAAGGTGTATTACTCCATCAGCTATGACAATATCCTGAAGGAACACACAGATAAAGTGAAAGAAGGAACAGAGACGGGGACATTCTCCGCTTATCTGTCGGCTGAGCTGAATAAATTGATTGCACTCGAAGCTCCTTTCGATGGCCTTGTTGCTGAATATCGTGGCAGTAATCCCATCTATATGTCTGAAGCTGACAGAATAGAGGCAAAGGCAAATCAAGATGCTTTCTTTGGTGTGATATCCGGCTGGAAGAATGCTAACGCCAATAAACAACTGGTATTTAAGGGATATCCCGCTAACTTGATAGGGCAGTCCGTATTGTCTTCTTGCGAGCATATTATCTTGGTTACAGATGATGTGACGGATGCTGCACAGTTGGGAATAGAGGCACTTCAAGCCTTGATAGCAGCGGGAGTTCCGGCAGATCGCTTCGTTGTGACGGATTCTACGGTTTCTTTGGATGCTACGGATAAAACGACCGGATTTTACGGTACTGCGAGAGCTCTTTCAGAGGCAGCTTATTGGGTAACAGGGGCATCGACCGGTTTTGAAAGAGTTGGTCTGGCTATTGAGAATATGCAGAACGACTATTACAATGCTACCAATAACTACCAATACGTGAGAGAAGCTATTAATATTATGAACCCTGCTCCTAAAAAATAAAGAATATCATGAAACTGAAAAACTTATATTTAGTATCAATGGCATTATTGGCAGGTGTGTTTACTGCTTGTAATGATAATGACGTTGAGAATTTCGACAATAAACTGTACGTCAATGCATCAACCATGACCAGCACAGTATTGTTGAAGAATACAGTCCCCTCTACGGAAGGTAAGTTCCGTATCTCAATGGCGCGCCCCGAAGCACAGGATGTGACAATGGCATTGAAAGCCGACCCTTCGTTGACGGCTGCCTATAATGCTGCTTATTATGATACGGCTGAGGCTTTGCCGGAGAACTACTACTCTGTGGAAACTCCGCAAACTACCATTTTGGCAGGTGCTGTTGTCTCTGATGATGTAGTGGTTAGCTTCAAGAATCTGACTGATTTGGACCGCGAAAAGGTATATGTATTGCCTGTTACAATAAGCCAGGCAAGCATCGGTGTACTGAAGAGTGCCGGTACGATGTACTATGTATTGAAGGGTGCTGCATTGATTAATACTGTTCCTGACATCACTAAGAACGGGATTTATGTGACCTGGAAGAGGCCGGAGGTAGCCAATAACTTGAAACAGCTGACGGCTGAGGCGTTGATTCGTGTTAATAAGTTCGATAAGATGTTGAGCTCTATCATGGGTATCGAAGGTAAATTCTTGCTTCGTATCGGTGATGCAGGTATACCTCAGAATCAGTTGCAGGTTGCAACGGCTAACGGTAACCTGACTTCTTCCGACCTCGCTCTTCCCACCAACGAATGGGCTCATATTGCTGTGACATACGATGCGGACCAGGGAGGAAAAATTACAGTTTATATCAACGGTAAGAATATGCTGGAAGGTGCCAAAGACAATGGTGCCATCAATTGGGCACAAACTATGACAGATGAAGGCAATGGTTTCTGGATAGGCCACTCGTACAATCGCGAACGCTGGCTGGAAGGTAACATCTCCGAGTGCCGCATCTGGAACAGAGTCTTGACTCAGGAGGAGATTAACGTTAAGGATCACTTCTACCAGGTAGAACCGGATGCTGAAGGACTGGTTTCTTACTGGAAGTTCGATGAAGGAGCAGGTACTGCCATTCACGATTATACCGGAAACGGAAACGAAGCTACCGCAGTGGAATCATTGACTTGGAATCAGGTTGAATTACCCGCTAAATAATTTAGTTATACCTTAATTCATATAAAACGATATTAATTATGAAATATATAAACCATGTAAAATCAGGCTTGCTGGCAATGGCTTTTGCATGTGCCGGAATGTGCTTCACCGGTTGTGAAGACGATGTTATCATCAAAACCGGTGACCTTGGCAAACTGGAAACTGTAGACGGAATGTATGGCTACGTGAAGTCGGCTGCCGGTGCACGCCAACTTACTTCGATCTCTGTCTTTGGAAGCGAAGCGTCTACCGGACATCTCTATTTTGAACTGAGCAAGGCAGCCGAACAAGATGTTACGGTGACCTTTAGTGTGGATGAAGCTGCTTTGAACGCTTACAATGCTGCTCATGGTACTGATTATAAAATGTATCCTACCGATAAACTGAGCCTGGCGAATGGCGGGACGGCTACTATCAAAGCCGGAGAACAAAAGTCTGCTTCTGTAGAACTGAATATCAGTGCCGGGGGTACAATCGGTGAGACTTATGCCGTAGCTGTTTCCGCATCGGCTAATAATGGTGTGGAAGTTTCTACTAATAATCAGACTTACATTTATTTGGTGAAGCCGTTGGCTGCTATCCCGGAGAATATCAGTAAGGGCAATGTGCGTACAATGTGTTTCGTTGAGGTGAATGATGAAAGTATCTTGAACTGTGGTGAATATACCATGAAGAACAGTGGCAAGCCTTTCTTTGACATTGTCAGCATCTTTGCTGCCAATGTTAATGTAGATAGCAAGACAGGCCGTGTTCATATCTTCTGCAACGATCAGGTTTCTTTCCTTTTGCAGAATGTCGATAAGTTCGTTCGTCCGTTGCAAGCTAAAGGTATCAAGGTAAACTTATCAATCTTGGGTAACCATGATGAGGCTGGTATGGGTAACCTTTCTCCTGAGGCAGCTGCCGATTTTGCTAAGGAGTTGAAGGCTTATATGGATATTTATGGTTTGGACGGTGTGGACTTTGATGACGAGTACTCATCATACAAGGATGATCCGAGTCCCGGCTTCCTGCCTCGTTCTCGCGAGAACTTTGCCCGTTTGATTTACGAATGTCGTCAGCAGATGCCTGATAAGTTATTGGGTGTTTATGAGTATAGTTCTAGATTCATAGACTCTCCTACAGGTACTGTAGAAGGTAAGACCGTTGGTGAATTAGTCGATTACATTACTTATGGCTACTATCAGAATCAGGCTGATTACATGAAATATGGTAAAGGTCGTGAAGCTAATTTCGAAGGATTGCCTAAATCAAAATATTGTCCTACTCCTTTGAAGATAAATGATGAGTTAGGCGGTGGATGGGATTATTTCAGACCGGAGTATATTAAGGATATGAAAGAGTCCGGTTATGGCTTGCAGATGTTATACAATCCTAAACCCCAGATGTATAATTATAGTTATTTCTTTACGGAAGTAAGCTCTATCTTGTTCGGTGATGAAGTGGAATGGAGTGGTTACTACTATAACCGTACAAGCGCTGCCCCGATAAAAGGAAAGCCGCTGTCAGGATACGATGCCTTGTTAGGTGATTGGTCGGCTACTTCCAGCAATTCACTGTTCGTCTATATCGATGAAGAGAATAATCCACGCTGGTGGGATTGGAGTGGCTCACAGACATTCGATGTCCGCATTGAAGAGAAAGAAGCCGGCAAGAGCTATTATGTATATGGTTGGGGTACTTATCCTGAAATTACAAACAAGTATCCTTTGGTGATGGAATACAATGGCGGTAATTTCTCTATCCCTGTTCCTCAAACCATCCACAAAGCCGATGCTACTGATCCTATTACTTGGGAAATGTGTTGGGGTACTTATGGAAAGGTAAATGTATGGAACTTCTATACAGGTGAAGACTATACTATTCCTATTACCGGTACTATTGATGCAAACGGCAATCTGAATCTTTATGGTATAGGCAGCAAATACGGTATCGACCCATGCCATGAGGAAGACGGCAAGTTAGTGCCACCTCACATGAATGTGAAATCCCACATCACAGAGAACTATACTTTGACAAAGAAGTAAAATTCTAACTTTTGTCGGAACGGGCCTCGTCCGTGCAACAGGACGAGGCTCGCGATGACATTGGGATATCATTACCCTGAATTTGGTATGTCCCAAATACAATCGAAATCATGAAACAGCACCTTATTCATATAATCATATTTTTCTCTCTTCTGGCAAGCAGTTGTACGTCCCCCAAACCTACAGAGGTAGCTTCGCCCGACGGGCATATCCGGCTGGCATTCGCTCTGGATGGCAATAACCGTATGACTTATCGGGTAGATGTGAACGACACAGCTTTTATAGCTCTTTCCTCATTGGGCTTTCTTGCTCAAAACGGAGTGAATCTTTCCGATGGTTTCCGCGTTATCGGCACCAACTTCTCTTCCTCAGACGAAACATGGACACAACCCTGGGGAGAAAACAAAACCATCCGCAACCATTACAACGAAATGGCCGTTCGCCTTGCCGACGCTTCGGACGTGCAGCTTACCCTGCGTTTCCGTATCTTCGACGATGGAATAGGTTTCCGCTATGAATATCAGGTAGCAGGAGCCGACAGCCTGTTACTAACGGATGAACTAACCTCTTTCAACATTGCGCAGGACGGCATTTCTTGGTCCATCCCTGCCAATTATGATACTTACGAACTATTGTATCGTACACAACCTATCAGTAAGATAGACAATGCCAACACGCCCATGACCTTCAAGACCGGTAACGTATATGCCAGCATTCACGAAGCTGCATTGACCGACTTCCCGGAAATGACTTTGAAGAATACCGGCGACAAACAATTCAAATCGGAACTTGCCCCCTGGCCGGACGGCATCAAAGCACGGATAACCGGCGGCAACTTCCAAACCCCGTGGCGTACAGTGCAGATTGCTCCTAAGGCAGTAGGATTAATCAATTCGGGGCTTATCCTGAACCTGAATGAACCTTGTGCCCTCGAAACTACCGACTGGATTCGTCCTATGAAATACGTAGGCGTATGGTGGGGTATGCATCTGGGAGTAGAAAGCTGGGTGATTAACGATCGTCACGGTGCTACTACCGAGAATGCGAAAAAATACATTAACTTTGCCGCTGCCAACAATATAGAAGCAGTGATGTTCGAAGGCTGGAATGAAGGCTGGGAAAACTGGGGTGGAACACAAACATTCGATTATACTAAGCCTTATGCCGACTTCGACATCAAGGAAATAGCCCGCTATGCCAAGGAGAAAGGCATCGAAATCATCGGCCATCACGAAACCGGCGGTAACATTCTCAATTACGAAAAACAGCTCGATGCAGCCTACCAATGGTACGCCGACCTGGGCATCCACAGCGTGAAGACCGGTTATGCCGGGGGACTTCCGAACGGGCACAACCATCATGGACAGTTCAACGTGCGCCACTACCGCAAGGTAGTGCAGACAGCAGCGAAGTATCATACTACGCTTGATGCCCACGAACCCATTAAGGACACCGGCATCCGCCGCACCTATCCCAATATGATGACCCGTGAAGGTGCCCGTGGCATGGAGTGGAATGCATGGAGTGATGGCAATCCCCCCGAACACCAGGTGATGTTGCCTTTCACCCGCCTGCTGGGCGGACCGATGGACTATACACCCGGTATCTTCGACGTCCTCTACGAGCGTGCCAAGAAGTCGAAAGACCGCAAGCAGTGGAACATGAAGGACAGCAAAGACTGCCGCATCAATACTACGCTCGCCAAGCAGATAGCCGACTGGGTGATATTGTATTCTCCCTTGCAGATGGCTGCCGATATGATTGAGAACTACGAAGGGCATCCCGCTTTCCAGTTCTTCCGCGATTTCGATGCCGATTGTGACTGGTCGGAAGCATTGGCAGGCGAACCGGGTGAGTTTGTGGTGATTGTCCGCCGGGCAAAAGACAAATACTTCCTGGGAGCTGCTACGAACGAAGAGGCGCGCGAGGTTGCCGTCAAACTGGACTTCCTGGAGAAAGGCAAAACCTACCGTGCTGTTATCTACGCCGATGGTAAGGACGCCGACTGGGAAACGAATCCGGCATCCTACGAAATAATCGAGAAGCGGGTAACTGCCGACGATACGCTGGATATTGTCATGGCAAGAGGTGGCGGTCAGGCCGTCAGCTTTATGCCTGTCTGAATAAGTGAAACGTAATACAAATAAAATGATATGAAGAACAACATGAAATCTACTTCCATACTGATGGGCGGACTTCTGCTGATGGGCACTGTATTCAGTTGCACCATGCCGGAGCCGGATTACGCATCCTACGTCAATCCGTTCATCGGTACCGGTGGGCATGGACATACTTATCCCGGTGCGGTAGTGCCCAATGGGATGATTCAACCCAGCCCCGACACCCGCATCTACGAGTGGGATGCCTGTTCCGGATATTACTATGCGGACACCACTATCAACGGATTCTCTCACACACACGTCAGTGGTACGGGATGTGCCGACTATGGCGACGTGCTGCTGATGCCTACCGTAGGACAGCAAGACTACCACTCGATGGGCTCGAAGAGCCAGCAGATGGCCTACTGCTCTGCCTTCTCGCATGATAACGAGACGGCCGAACCGGGTTACTACTCCGTCGTCCTGGACCGCTATGGCGTGAAGGCCGAGCTGACCTCTACCAAGCGTGCCGCCATCCATCGCTACACCTTCCCGAAGGCAGAAGATGCAGGCTTCATCCTCGACTTGGATTATAGCATCCAGCGCCAGAAGAACGAAGAGATGGAACTCGAAGTAATCAGCGATACGGAAATCCGCGGACGCAAGAAGACGGTCTACTGGGCATTCGACCAGTACATCAACTTCTACGCCAAGTTCTCCAAACCGTTCACTTATACTTTGGTGACCGATTCTATGGCACTGGACGAAGGCGGCCCGTTGCTTCCCACAGCCAAAGCATTGTTGCAATTCCAGACCGACGACAACGAGCAAGTGTTTGTGAAAGTCGGCGTCTCCGCCGTAGATATGGACGGAGCCCGCAAGAATGTGGAATCCGAAATTCCCGGCTGGGACTTCGACGGAGTGCGCCAGGCTGCGCGTAGTGCATGGAACGCCTACCTCTCCAAGATTGATATCAAGACGAAAGACGCCGACCAGCGTACGATGTTCTATACTGCACTTTATCATACGGGCATGCAGCCCAACCTCTTCACCGATTCCGACGGCCGTTACCTGGGCATGGACCTGAAGCCTCATCAGGGCAGTGTGGACAAACCTATCTATACTATCTTCTCCCTGTGGGATACTTTCCGTGCCTACCATCCGTTGATGACGATTATCGACCCGGCGTTGAACGAGGCTTTCATCCGTTCGCTCATTCAGAAGAGCCGTGAGGGCGGTGTCTTGCCGATGTGGGAACTTGCCGGAAACTATACCGGAACCATGATTGGTTATCATGCTGCGTCCATCATTGCCGACTCTTACGTGAAGGGCTACCGTAACTTCAATGTACAGGATGCCTACAAAGCCTGCATCCGTGCTGCCGAGTACGATACCACCGGCATTATCACGCATCCCCTCGTATTGCCGCACTTGATGCCGCAAGCCAAATACTGGAAGAACAAGATCGGCTATGTGCCCTGCGACAAGGATAATGAGTCCGTAGCCAAAGCTTTGGAATACGCTTACGACGACTGGTGTATCTCCGTACTGGCAGATGCCCTGAACGATGATGCCAACCGCGACAAGTACGCTGAGTTTGCCAAAGGCTACAAGGTATACTTTGATCCCGGCACCCGCTTCATGCGTGGACTGGATAGCGAAGGTAACTGGCGCACCCCGTTCAACCCCCGTTCTTCCAATCACCGCAGCGATGACTACTGCGAAGGCACTGCCTGGCAGTGGACGTGGTTCGTACCCCACGATGTAGACGGACTGGTAGAACTGATGGGTGGCCGTGAAGGCTTCATCAGTAAGCTCGACTCACTGTTCATTGCCGACTCCACACTGGAAGGCGAGGCAGTATCTGCTGATATCTCCGGTCTGATAGGACAGTATGCACACGGCAACGAACCGAGCCATCACATTGCACACCTCTACAACTACGTGGGCCAGCCTTGGCGCACCCAGGAACTGGTAGACGAAGTGCTGCACACACTCTACTTCAACAACCCCGATGGACTTTCGGGCAACGAAGACTGCGGACAGATGTCGGCATGGTACATCCTCAACGCCATGGGATTCTACCAGGTATGCCCCGGCAAACCGGTGTACTCCATCGGTCGCCCGCTGTTCAACGAGGCTACCATCCACTTGGGCGAAGGAAAGACCTTCAAGGTTGTGGCGCATAACAACAGCCGCGACAACAAGTACGTGCAAACCATCGTTCTGAACGGCAAGAAGCTGGAAACTCCCTTCTTTACCCACCAGGACATTGTAGAAGGCGGCGTACTGGAGTTGACGATGGGCGCCAATCCGGTGAAGTAAAGTACATACACAATAATAACTCTGAGTATGAGTCAGAATAGTCGTAACCCTATATCGTGGGTTCCCACCGTATACTTCGCCATGGGACTGCCGTTCGTGGTGCTGAACATGGTGTCTGTGCTAATGTTCAAGGGGCTGGGTATTGGTGATGCACAGATTGCCTTGTGGACTTCGTTAATAATGTTGCCCTGGACGCTGAAGTTTCTTTGGAGTCCGTTCCTTGAAATGTTCAAGACCAAGAAGTTCTTCGTGGTACTAACGCAGATGGCAACCGGAGCAGGTTTTGCTCTGGTGGCCCTGGCGTTGCACTTGCCGAATTTCTTTGCGGTGTGCATCGGCCTGCTGGCAATGATTGCCTTCAGCGGTGCCACGCACGATGTAGCTACTGATGGCGTGTACATGTCGGAGTTGAACAAGCAAGACCAGGCGAAGTACATCGGTTGGCAGGGAGCTTTCTACAACATTGCCAAGATTGTGGCATCCGGCGGGCTGGTGTGGCTGGCGGGAGCGCTGCTGATGGGCTTTGGCGGAGTGGAAGGCGCTTCTGAGGCCGTCCGCCACGAGGCGACGGTGAATGCCTGGATGACGGTGATGCTGATAATGGCAGGAGTGATGGTATCACTCGGCCTGTACCACATCCGTATGCTGCCCTCGGGCGGTGCGGCGGCGAGCGGCACGGCATCGGCACGCGAGACACTGGACAAACTGATAGGGGTCATCCGGGATTTCTTCCGGAAGAAACATATATGGTACTATATTGCCTTCATCATCCTCTACCGCCTTGCCGAAGGCTTCGTGATGAAGATTGTCCCCCTCTTCTTGAAGGCAGGCCGCGAAGTGGGCGGACTGGGATTGAATGAGCAACAGATAGGTCTGTACTACGGTACCTATGGAGCGGCGGCGTTTGTGTTGGGCTCGTTGCTGGCAGGCTATTATATCTCGCATCGCGGATTGCGCCGCACGCTCTTCTCGCTGTGCTGCATCTTCAACCTGCCGTTCGTTGCTTATACGCTGCTCGCCATTTACCAGCCGGAGAGCGGGATGCTGATTGGCAGCGCCATCGTATTGGAGTACTTCGGTTATGGCTTCGGCTTTGTCGGCCTCAGTCTCTTCATGATGCAGCAAGTGGCGCCCGGTAAGCACCAGATGGCGCATTACGCCTTTGCTTCGGGCATCATGAATCTGGGAGTGATGCTGCCGGGAACGGTCAGCGGCTTCGTCAGCGATTGGCTGGGGTATGAGGTGTTCTTCATCTTTACCCTGTTTGCCACTATCCCGGCATTTGTCATCACGTACTTCGTGCCGTTCACGTATGCGGACGAGAAGAAGAATTGAATATCTAACAATAAACATATCAACAATTATGAGCAATATCATTATTCCCTGGGAAGAACGCCCGGAAGGCTGTACGGACGTCATGTGGCGCTACTCGGCGAACCCCGTTATCGGCCGCTATCATATTCCCTCTTCCAACAGTATCTTCAATAGCGCCGTTGTCCCCTTCGGCGAAGGCTTTGCCGGCGTGTTCCGTTGTGACAACAAGGCGGTGCAGATGAATATCTTTGCCGGATTCAGCCGGGATGGCATCAACTGGGAAATCTCCCACGAGCCTATCCGCTTCCAAGCCGGAAACACCGAGATGATAGAGTCCGAATACAAATACGACCCGCGTGTCACCTGGATTGACGACCGCTACTGGATTACCTGGTGCAACGGTTATCACGGCCCCACTATCGGCATCGGCTATACGTTCGACTTCCGCGAGTTCTTCCAATGCGAGAACGCCTTCCTGCCCTTCAACCGCAACGGCGTCCTCTTCCCCCAGAAGATAGGCGGGCGATATGCCATGCTGAGCCGCCCGAGCGACAACGGACATACTCCGTTCGGTGACATCTACATCAGCTACAGCCCGGACATGAAGTACTGGGGCGAGCATCGCTGCGTGATGAAAGTCACCCCCTTCCCCCAGAGCGCCTGGCAGTGCACCAAGATAGGAGCAGGCTCCGTGCCCTTCCTTACGCCGGAAGGCTGGCTGATATTCTATCACGGCGTTATCACTACTTGCAACGGTTTCCGCTACTCTATGGGAAGTGCTATTCTCGACAAGGAAAACCCTGAGAAAGTGCTCTACCGCACCCGCGAATATCTGCTTGCACCCGCCGCTCCCTACGAGTTGCAGGGCGATGTGCCTAATGTCGTATTCCCTTGTGCAGCCTTGCAAGACGGAGATAAAGTAGCCGTATACTATGGCGCTGCCGATACCGTGGTCGGAATGGCGTTCGGCTATATCTCCGAAATCATAGAGTTCACGAAGCGTACAAGCATTGTTTAATTAGTAAGCAAGCCTTTTACATCTTTAGCCCTATTACCATGAAGCGAATCATTTCTTTATTCCTCTTTTCCTTCGCTCTGCTCACCGCCTCGCAGGCAGCAGAGAAGCATCCGGTGGACTATGTCAACCCGTTTATCGGCACTACCAACTTCGGCACCACCAATCCCGGCGCCGTCTGTCCCAACGGAATGATGTCCGTAGTACCCTTCAACGTGATGGGTTCGGAAGATAATAAATACGACAAAGACGCCCGCTGGTGGTCCACCCCCTACGAGTATCACAACTGCTTCTTCACGGGATATTCTCACGTCAACCTCAGTGGAGTAGGGTGCCCCGAACTGGGTTCTCTGCTACTGATGCCTACTACGGGCGAGCTATCGGTGGACTATAAAGAGTATGGCAGCCATTACAAGGACGAGCAAGCCTCGCCCGGTTATTACACTAATTTCCTTACCCGTTATAATGTGAAGACTGAAGTGACTGCCACGCCCCGCACGGGTGTGGCGCGCTTCACCTTTCCCGCCGGACAGAGCCATGTGCTGCTGAACTTGGGCGAAGGCCTGACCAATGAGTCGGGCGCCTTTCTCCGTCAGGTCAGCGACACCGAGTTCGAAGGTATGAAACTGCTCGGCACCTTCTGCTACAATCCGCAGGCGGTGTTCCCCATCTACTTCGTGATGCGCGTGGGTAAGCAGCCCACCGCCACCGGCTACTGGAAAAAGCAGCGCCCCATGACCGGTGTTGAGGCCGAATGGGATCACGACAACGGACGCTACAAACTCTACCCCGGCTACCGCAAAGAGATTGCCGGCGACGACATCGGCGCCTACCTCACCTTCGATACCCGCGAAGGCGAGCAGGTGGAAGTGCAGATCGGCGTCTCCTTCGTCAGCATCGAGAACGCCCGTCTCAACCTGGATGCCGAGCAGCGGGGCAAGGACTTCGCCCAAGTGCTCTCCGAAGCTCGCGCCCGCTGGAACGACGACCTCTCGCGCATTCTCGTGGAAGGTGGCACGGAAGAACAGCGTACTGTCTTCTACACCGCCCTCTACCACACACTGATACACCCTAATGTGTTGCAGGACGTCAACGGTCAGTACCCCGCCATGGAAAGCAACGAGATCCGCACCACGCAGGGCGACCGCTATACCGTCTTTTCCCTGTGGGATACCTACCGCAATGTGCACCAACTGCTTACCCTCGTCTATCCCGAGCGCCAGTTGCAGATGGTCCGCTCCATGCTCGATATGTACCGCGAGCACGGCTGGCTCCCCAAGTGGGAACTCTACGGCCGCGAGACGCTGACGATGGAAGGCGACCCGTCCATCCCCGTCATTGTGGACACCTGGCTGAAGGGTCTCCGCGACTTCGACATCGAACTGGCTTACGAAGCCATGCGCAAGGGTGCCACCCTGCCCGGTGCCGAGAATCTTCTCCGTCCCGATAACGACGACTACATGGCATTGGGCTACGTCCCCCTGCGCCAGCAGTACGACAACTCCGTGTCCCATGCCCTCGAATACTACATTGCCGACAATGCCCTCAGCCGCATAGCCGAAGCTCTCGGCAAGGAAGCCGAAGCGCAAGGCCGTAAAGATGATGCCCGTCGTTACCAAGCCGACGCCCGTCTTTTCCACAACCGTTCCCTCGGCTACAAGCACTATTACAGCAAGGAGTTCGGCACCTTCCGCCCTATTCTCCCGAACGGTGAGTTCTATTCCCCCTTCAGCCCGATGGAAGGCGAGAACTTTGAACCCAGCCCCGGCTTCCACGAAGGCAACTCCTGGAACTATACCTTCTACGTCCCTCACGACGTCCCCGGCCTCGCCCGCCTGATGGGTGGACGGAAACCGTTCATCGACAAACTGCAACGCGTCTTTGACGACGGCCTCTACGACCCCGCCAACGAGCCTGACATTGCCTACGCCCACCTCTTCTCCTACTTCCGGGGCGAAGAATGGCGCACGCAGAAAGAACTGCACCGCCTCCTCCGGCAGTACTTCCGCAATGCCCCCGACGGCCTCCCCGGCAACGACGACACCGGCACCATGTCCACCTGGGCCATCTTCAACATGATGGGCTTCTATCCCGACTGTCCCGGCGAGCCTGCCTACACGCTCTCCACCCCGGTATTCGACAAAATCACCATCCGCCTCGACCCCGCGGTGTGGGGACGCGACAGCCTGGTGATAGAAACCGAACGTCCGACAGAGGAGTCTTTGTACATTCGGCAGATGGAGTTGGGTGGCAAGAAGCTCTCCCGCTACCGCATCAGCCACGAGGAACTGGTGAAAGCCGGAAAGCTGCGCTTCATCCTCCGATAAAGCAGGGGAGAACGCAAATTACGGATAATTCTCCCCTCACGCCAGTTCCCACTTCACCGACAGCACCCCCTTCTCCAGCGTCAGGAAAGAAGCTATCTTCTCCATTGACTGGTCTTGCGTGGTAAAGCTCAGGATATCCACATCCACCAGCACCACCGAGGGGTCTGTCGTATCGGAGCTGCTGACAGACTTCAGCAGCAGCATGTCGTTATTGCCCAGATACTGCATGAACAGCGTGCGGATATGATTTTCATCCTGCTCGCGGCAGAGAACGGTGAAGCGGTAATTGTACTCCTCGGATTCTATCTTGTTGATAGGTGCGCGCCTCCTTATTATATTGGCGAGGGGGCGCAACAGAATATGTACGCCGAGGATAAACGCCGTCCCGATGACCGGTTCAATCAGATAGCCCAGTCCGCAGAAGGCCCCTATGGCGGCAGTGCACCACAGCGTTGCCGCCGTGTTGAGTCCGCGGATAGAGGCGCCGTCCTTGAGGATGACGCCTGCTCCGAGAAAACCTATTCCACTGACGATGTAAGAAGCGATGCGGGCCTGCGCTTGTCCGCCTATCTCGCTTGCCATTACCATGAATATGGCTGCCCCGAGGGCTACCAGTGCATTTGTCCGCAGACCGGCTGCACACTGCCTCCACTGCCTCTCCATGCCGATAAGGGCTCCGAGGAAGAGGGCAATTGCTATTTTAGATACAAATACAGTCATCTTTTCTCTCTTTAATAATTATAACCACCTGTGGAACTTGCGCAGGTACCAGTTCTTGACGAGCTGCGTCAGCACGCAGTAGCACAAGAGTATCCCCGCCAGCCACAGGAAATACCTTCCCGGTAGCGGAACGAACCCTACCGATGCTCCGAGCGGAGTAAACGGCAAAAGAATCCCTACCGCCATAATGCCGAACGTCGTCAGCATCACCGGCAACGAAGCCCGGCTCTGTAGGAACGGTATCTTGCGTGTGCGTATCATGTGCACAATCAGCGTCTGCGACAGCAACCCTTCGATGAACCAGCCCGACTGGAAGAGCGACTGCATCTCGGGCGCGGTGCAGCGGAACACATACCACATCACCAGGAACGTGGCGATGTCGAAGATGGAACTGATGGGCCCTATGCGTATCATGAACCGTTTCAAGTCCGACGCGTCCCACTTGCGCGGCTTCAGCAGGTACTCGCGGTCTACGTCGTCGAAGGGAATCGTCACCTGCGACACGTCGTACAGCAGGTTCTGTATCAGCAGATGGATGGGCAGCATCGGCAGGAAGGGCAGGAAAGCACTTGCCGCCAGCACGCTGAACATATTTCCGAAGTTGGAGCTCGCCGTCATCTTGATGTACTTGGTGATGTTGCCGAATATCTTGCGTCCTTCAATCACACCCTTCTCCAGCACCATCAGGTCCTTCTCCAGAAGGATGATGTCTGCCGATTCCTTGGCGATGTCCACCGCCGTATCTACCGATATGCCTATATCCGCCTGTCGCAGTGCCCCAGCATCGTTGATGCCGTCGCCCAGGAAGCCCACGGTGTGATCCATGGATTGCAGCACGGTGATGAGGCGCGTCTTTTGCAGCGGGGTGAGCTTGGCAAAGACACTGGTGCGCATCACTTCCTCTGCCAGTTCTTCGGTGCTCATCTCTTCTATCCGGCTGCCGAGCAGGATGTGGCTGGTATCCACACCCACCTGGCGGCAGATGTTCTGCGTGATCTGCGCGTTGTCGCCCGAGAGCACCTTCACCTGCACACCGTGCTCGTTCAGCGCCTTGATGGCGATGGATGCCGAGGGCTTGGGCGGGTCGAGGAAGGCGAGGTAACCTATCATCACCATCTCGGACTCGTCTTCGATGCCGAAGGAGTGGGATTTCTCAATCCAGCTGCGGTGGGCTACGCCCAGTACGCGCATGCCTTCCCGGTTCAGGTTGTCGCCCACCTGGAGCAGGCGCTTCCGCACTTCGTCGGTGATGGGGACGACGCGGCCCTGCATCTCGGTGTGGCTACAGATGGCGAGAATCTCCTCGATGGCGCCTTTAGTGATAATCTGCCGCTTCCCGGCGGTGTCTTCTACCACCACCGACATGCGGCGGCGGTTGAAGTCGAACGGTATCTCGTCCACCTTCGTGTAGCGCTTCTCCAGCTCCTCAAAGTCCAGTTCCCGGCAGTGGGAGAGGATGGCTTTGTCCATCAGGTTCTTCAGCCCCGTCTGAAAGAAGCTGTTGAAGTAGGCATGGCGCAGCACGCGCTGGCTGTCGCGGCCGTCCACGTCGAGGTAGCGTTCGAGCACAATCTTGTCCTGCGTCAGTGTGCCCGTCTTGTCGGTGCAGAGGATGTTCATGGCGCCGAAGTTCTGGATGGCGTTCAGGTTCTTGACGATGGTTTTGCTCTTTGCCATCTTCACGGCGCCTTTGGCAAGGTTGGACGTCACGATCATGGGCAGCATTTCCGGCGTCAAGCCCACTGCCACGGAGATGGCGAAGAGGAAGGCTTCGAACCAGTCGCCTTTGGTCAGTCCGTTTATCAGGAAGACGAAAGGAACCATCACCAGCATGAAGCGGATGAGCAGCAGGCTGACGTTGTTGATTCCGCGGTCGAAGCTGGTCTGCGCCCGTTTGCCTACCAGGTTTTTGGCCACCGAGCCCAGGTAGGTATAGGTGCCGGTGGTGATGACTACCGCCCGTGCCGAACCGCTTATCACGTTAGAGCCCATGAAGCAGATATTGTTCAGGTCGATGACGCTGCCCGTGGCATGGGCCTGTGGCATGAGTTGGGGCGTCTTTTCCACCGCTTCCGATTCTCCGGTAAGTGAGGACTGGCTGACGAACAAGTCTTTCGCTTCCACGATCCGGACGTCGGCCGGAATCATATCTCCTGCCGAGAGAAAGATGACATCGCCCGGCACAAGGTCCGCCATATTGATGTCGACAAAGGACTCCATGCCCTTGCGGAACACGGAAGCCTTGTTGTTCACCATCTTCTTCAGCGCCTGGCTGGCCTTGTTCGATTTCCATTCTTGCTGGAAACGGATCAGTCCGCTCAGCGTCACCATGATGGAGATGATAATTACCGTCATCCACTCCCGGTCTTCGGGTGCTGCCAGCAGCACGTCCATAAAGATGGAGACGAGGGCAAGGAACATCAGTATTCCGATGAAGGGATTGATAAAAGCCTTAATCAGCAGTACGAACCACTGGTTGTGCTGCTCGCTCACAATCTCGTTCACTCCGTATTCCTTTCTCTTTTCCAGTGCTTCCGCCTCATACAAACCCTCGCGACGGGTGCCCAGGTCATCGTAAACCTGCTGGGGGGCGCGGCGGGCGGCGAGGAACAACTTCTCGCCATTGAAGGCGTACTTCCCCGCATCACGTTTTTTCATTCTGAATAACTTCATGGTTCTTGTTCTCCTTTCGTCTTTTTCTTCTTTCTCCTGTTCTCTTTTCTTCTTCTGCTATGCTCCTTCTTGTCCAGATATGATATCCAGAGGAAGGCAATGACGAGGTAAAGTATGAGTGGAGCCATCATTCTCATTATTAGTTTAAAATTTAACATCCCATATCCCGCAGGCCTTTTCCAGTTCTACCAATGCGGAGGCATATCCTTTCATGGTTTCGAGGTATTGCTGGCGCACGTCGTTGTGGGTGCGTTGGGCTATCAGAACATCGAGGATGCTCGATTCGCCGCGGCGATACCGGTAGACCATCCCGTCGAGCACCTTCTGAGATTCTTCGAGCATTCCGCTCTTGTACTGGTTTACTTTCTTCTTCTCGGCTTCGAAGCTGTACCAGGCCTGACTGATTTCGGTCTGCACCTGCAGGGTCATGTCTTTCTTCCGGATGCCCGATTGCTCGATGCGGAGCTTGGCGGCCCGGATGGCTCCTTTATTGGTGTTGGAGAAGCTCAGTGGGATGCTGACTCCGCCGGTCACCGAACGGGAAGGAGGAAGGAAACCGTTCCAATCCCTTTCGTACGATACGGACAGGCCGATGTCGGGACGCCGTTCGGCACGAGTCAGCCGGTACTCGTTGGTGCTTACCTCGATGCCTTTCTCGGAGGCACGAAGGTCGATGCGGTTCTCAAGTCCGGCTTTCACCAGGTCGGCAAGGTAGAAGTCGCGGTCCAGACTGTCCCAAGTGCCTACGGGCAGGTGGAGCGTGTCGGCGGTGAGTCCCATATATTGGTTGAGTACGGCAAGTGCCGACTTGTAGGCTGCTTGCTGCTCGTAGACGTCGTTGAGCAAGGCCGATGTTTCGAGGCGGGATTGCCGCAGGTCGTTCTCGGTAATCTCTCCCGATGCATAGCGCAGGCTGTCCGAGGTGCTGAGCTGCCGCATATATTGGTAGGAGTCCAGCTTCACACCGAGCAATTCCCGTTGCAGGATGGCTTCGAGGAAGAGGTCGGCGGATTCGGCTCTCAGCTCCTGGAAGTAGGCTTCGAGAGACAGCCGTTCGTATTCTGCCATGCTGCGTGCCAGCTTTACGCGGGCGCCGCGCTTATTGCCCAGCTCCAGCCGGTAGCCCAGTCCCAGGGAGAAGGTTTCGCTGGCGGCCTGGAACTCCAGTTCCGGGTCGGGGAGCACCTTTTGGGCAACGACTTCGGCTTCGGCAATGTCGATGTTCATCCGTTCGGCCAGGTAGCTGAGGTTGCTCCGGCCCACACGCGCCAGGTATTCCCGGAAAGTAAGCTCCTGTGCCGGAATGCTCGCGGCGTTTTGGGCAGGAGCCTGGCTGCACACAACAAATAATAGTAGGGGCATAGCAAGGAGGCTATATCGTTTCATTTTCTTCATAACAGTTGTTTCTTTAGTTTAAATTCGTTCGGTTTGCCCCAACGCGCGGCGGCGGACCTTACCGAACGCTCGGTTTGCCCCAACGCGCGGCGGCGGACCCTACCGAACGTTCCTTTCATTTCTTTTCTCTATCAGATAATAGAACGTTGGCAGCACAAACATCGAGATGAGCGTGGAGAACATCAGCCCGTAAACAATGACCGTGGCGAGCGGCCGCTGTACGTCGCTGCCTATCCCCGTTGCCAATGATGCCGGCAGCAATCCGATGATAGTTGTGATGGACGTCATCAGGATGGGGCGGAAGCGGTGGCGTGCTCCCTCGGCAACAGCTTGATATAACTGCATGCCCTCGCGCCGCAACCCGTTGATGTGCGACACCATGATAATCCCGTTCTGTATCGACAGCCCGAACATCGCAATGAATCCCACGGCGGACGATACGTTCAGCGTCATCCCCCGCACGTTCAGCGCCAGCATACCGCCGAAGAGCGCCAGCGGAACGATGCACAGCACCAATGCCGCTTGGCGGAACTTGCCGAACGTGCTGTAGAGGAGGATAAACATCAGCATCAGCGTCAGCGGGATAATCACCGCCAGTCGGGAGTAAGCGCGGTGCTGGTTCTCGAACTGTCCGCCCCACTTGATGGTGTACTTGTCTTTGTCGTACTTCACCCGCCCGTCTATCGTGCTCTGCGCCTCCTTCAGGAACGAAGCCAGGTCGCGTCCGCGCAGGTTCAGTTTCACCGTCAGATGGCGGCGGTTCATCTCGCGGGTGATGGTGCTCTCTCCCGTGCTCAGCTTCACTTCCGCTACTTGCGACAGCGGAATCTTGGCGCCTGTTGCCGAGGTCAGCATCAGCCCGGCAATCTTTTCGGGCGTATCGCGCGCCTCTTCCCGGTACTTGCAGGTGATGTCGTACTGGCGGTCGCCCTGGTAGAGCTGCGCCACTGCCTTTCCGCCGATGGCTACTTCTATCAAGTCCGAAACATCCGATACGTTCAGCCCGTAGCGGGCGATGGCGTCGCGGTCCATCAGTATCTGCAACTGGGGCAGGGGCGGCTCCTGGTCTATGTCGAGGTCTACGGCGCCCGGCACTTCGGCCAGCACGTCCAGCACTTCTTCGGCAATGCGACGGGTTTCGCGCGGCTCGTTTCCATACACCTTCACCACCAGTTCGCTATGTGCTCCGGCTATCTTATCCATCACTCCGTCAATCATCGGCTGGCTGAAGCCTACGCGGAAGCCGGGCAACGTCTCGTATTCGGCGGCGAGTTCCTCTATCAAGTCCTCCTTCGTCTTTCCCTTCGGCCACTGGTCGTAGGGCTTGATGCCGACGGACACCTCGAAGTGCGACGGGGTGAACGGGTCGGTTCCGTCGTCGTTCCGCCCTGCCTGCACGGCGATGTAGGTCACTTCGGGGTACTTCATCGTGCGTGCCCGCAGCGTGTCGGACATCTCCCTCGACTTCTCCACCGACAGGCCCGGCGGCAGGTTCACCTGCAACCAGATGGAACCTTCGTCCAGCGTGGGCAGGAAGTCTTTTCCCACGGTGATGCTCAGCACGATTCCGGCTACCAGTATCACCGCCACGGGGGCAATGATGCGGCGGGGATGGCTGAGTATCTTCTCCACAGCAGCGGCGTACCCGTCCCTCAACTTCTCCAGCCATCGGTTCTTATAGATCTTGCGCGGCTTGCGATAGATGGCGTAGGCAATGCCTGGTATCAGCAGCAGTGCCACCAGCAACGCCCCAATCATGGCATAACTCATGGTGAACGCCATCGGGGTAAACAACTTGCGCTCCACCCGCTCGAAGGCAAACAGCGGCAGATAGGCGGTGATGATGATGATGGTAGAGAACAGAATCGGTTTCCCCACTTCGCGGGCACGCTGTGCGATGCTCTTTTCTTCGATGTATTCGCCTTGATGGTCTTCACGCTTCTTCAGTATGGTTTCCATCATCACGATGGCTCCGTCCACAATGATGCCGAAGTCGATGGCTCCCAGCGACAACAGGTTGGCGGGGATATCGGTCAGCTTCATCAGGATGAAGGCAATGAGCAGGGCGATGGGGATGGTGACCGATACCAGCAGCGCCCCGCGCCAGTTGCCGAGGAACAGAATCAGTACCAGAACGACCAGCGCCATGCCCATCATCAGCGTATGCGACACGGTGCTCAGCGTGGTGTTCACCAGGCTGGTGCGGTCCAGGAACACGTGTATCCGGGCTCCTTCGGGCAAGATGCTGCTGTTCAGTTCGTCCACTGCGGCATGTATGCCGTCCAGCACTTCCGACGGGTTTTCGTGTTTCAGCAGCAGCACGATGCCTTCGAGGCTTTCGGAGTACTGACGTGTGCGGTCGCTGTAGCCAAAGACGCCTTTCCGTTCCAGGTTGCCGTACTTCAGCGTGCCCAGGTCGTTCAGGAAGATGGGCACGCCGCCTTCGGAGCTTACTACAATCTTGCCCAGGTCGTCCAGTCCTTCTATCAGTCCGATGCCGCGTACTACGTAGCCCAGGTCGCCGCGGTTCAGCACGCTTCCGCCTACGTTGGCGTTGTTGTTCTCGATCGCTTCTATCACCTGGGCGAGCGACAGGTCGTATTGCTCCAGTTTTCGCGGGTCTACTTCCACCTGGAACTGGGTGGTGATGCCGCCGAAATTGGTTACATCCGCCACGCCCGATACTTCCTTGATGCGGGGAATCACTACCCAGTTCTGCAAGTCGGTCAGTTCGCGCAGCGAGTGCTTGTCGCTCTCTATCAGGTAGCGGTAAACTTCGCCGATGGGCGACGTCAGAGGGTCCAGCCCCGGCACGGCGTCGTAGGGAAGTTCTACTTCGTTCAGCCTTTCCTGTACTCGCTGGCGGCTCCAGTAGTCCTCGGTTCCGTCTCGGAAGACGATGGTTATCATGGATAGCCCGAAGGTGCTCTTGCTGCGCATCACGTGCATGCCGGGCAGTCCGTTGATGGCGCGTTCCAGTGGAATGGTGATCTGTTGTTCCACTTCTTCGGCTGCCAGTCCGGGAACCTGGGTCACTACCTGCGACGTCACGTCGGCAATGTCCGGGTAGGCTTCGATGGAGAGCTGCGTCCAGGAGTAGTAACCGAATACGCCCAGCATCAGGAACAGGCAGAGCATCACCCATCTCTTGCGGATGATGGTAAGCATTATATCTTTCTTCATAATCCTTTATTTTTAAGTAGTGTCTTTGTCTTCTATTTCAGGTAGTATCCGCCTTCACTTATCACTTTGTCGCCCGTTGCCAGCCCGTCGGTTATCACGGCGAACCCGTCCTTCGAAACTTCCACTTCTACCGGTCGCCGCACGTAGGTATCTGCCGAGGCCTGTACATATACGTAGCTATCCTTCTCGCCTTGCAGCAGCGCCTTTTCCGGGATATGGATCATATCCGCAGGTTCACTAAGGAAGTGCATGGTGGTGTACATGCCCAGTTTGAGTTTCTCGTCCCGATTGTCGCATACCGACAGTACGCGGATGGAGCGGGTGCCCTCATCTACCGATTCTTCCACGTGATAGACAGTACCTTGAATGTGCGTGCCGGGGAAGGCGGATATCTCTATATCCAGTTTGTTTCCTTCTTTAATGAAGCGGATGTCTTTCTCTTTCACCTGTGCTGTAATCCATACCTTCGACAGGTCTGCTACTACTGCGATGGGTTCGGAGTCATCTTTCAGATATTGTCCGGTCACGATATTGTTTTCAAGAATATTCCCGTTGATGGGGGCACGTACTACCAGCGGTTGTCCCAGTGTCATATTTTCCGGGTTCTCCACTTGGTAGACGCGCAGGGCGGCAACGGTATTTTCATATTCCTTGTCGGCAATGAGCAGTGCGTTTTCCGCTTCTTCCAGTTCTTTCTGTGAACTGACTCCGTTTTCTATCAAGTCCTTTTTGCGTCGATAGTCTTTTTGTGCCAGTTCGCGTGCCAGGCGTGCTTGGAAGAAGTCTTTCTGTGCCGCGGTGAAGTCGGGGGAACTGATTTCAAACAGAGGTATTCCTTCTTTCACCTGTTGTCCCAGGCGGACATACGATTTCATCACCCGTCCCGAAAAGGGAGGTGCCACGTATGCAAACTGAGTAGGTATGGCCTGTACCGTCCCGGCAGTGACCACCTCCTTAGAATAAGGCATTACTTGTGTTTCCTGAACTTTCAGCTTCTCGTTCAGTGTCCGGTTGGCAACAATCACCGTATCTCCTCTGTGTTGCAGATTGCTGCTCTCTCTCTCTTCCATGCCACTCTTGCATCCGGCAAGAAGCAACATACTCAATGATGCTAATAGTAGAGTTCTCTTTTTCATTCTCTTAAACTTAAATGATAGTTAATACTCATTCTGACTTTTGCTGTGTAACTACTCAGTGCTTTCGTCTTCTTTATCGCCTGAGTTGTAACTCCGCTGCAAAAGTAGGCAGTGAATGCGGAAGCGCCCGTTAGAGAACTATTAGAAGAGTATTAGAAAACCATTAGAGAATCTGAGGAGCGGCTGAAAACAAGCAGAGCGTGACAGCTAATATGCTGCCACGCTCTGCGTAGGTTGTTAGAGAGAGAATTGTAGAGAGATTATTTCATTGCTTCCACCGTATAGCCTTGCTGTTTCAGTAGTTTCAGCACACCGTTGTCTCCGGGCAAGTGTCCGGCACCTACAACGAAGAGGGTGGGGGCTTCGGTCATGATGGTGGGCATCTTTTCTGCCCATGCTATGTTGCGGTTGTCCAGCATCGCTTCCATTTCTCCGGGCAGCGGGTCGCAAGAGTCACCATCGCGTTCTTCCATCAGTTGCAGTAAGGCGTCCAGGTCTTGCTTTCCGTACGCAACGATGAGGCGTTTGCTTTGTTCTATACCTTTGTCTATGTCTTTCACTGCACAGTACAGAAGATTTGCCTGGCGTTGCAGCGTCTGGCTGTTGAAGAGGATGTTTATCTGCGATTGAGCTGTCTCCAGTCCGCCCACTTTCTTGCCTTGTTGCTGTGCTTGCTGCTGGAAGTAGCTGTCGAGTTGCTCTTGCGGGTTGTAACCCGGTGTATGCTTCATGTAGAGCAATAAGGCGAGTTGCTGGGTGATGGCGGCGGGCTTCAGTTGTGCCAGCATGGCAATGTCCACCATCATGTTTTCTTTTACTACTTTGCCCACGGTTTCATACTGTTCGGGGGTGAAGAGGCTTTGCAGTGTTGTGTCTGCCGGCATCATCATCTGTTGCTGCATGCTCTGCATGAAGGCAGGTGTCATCATTTCGCTCATTACGACTTCTCCATATACTTGGCTGGTTTCTTTCATTGCCTGCGGTATAGCGGCAATGCTGTCCTTGATGCTGAGCGGGGAGAGGTGGTAAGTACCGAAGATATAAGATGGTGTCTCTAATCCCTTACCGGAGATTTTCCATAAAAGTTGTGCGTTAGCACTTAGTGCGATACTGATAAACAGCAGAATGCCTAATAGTTTTTTCATTGTCTTCTTATTTTTAATTTGGTTATTCTGCGCTATCAGTCGAAGAGCGGGAAAGAAAATCACAGGGAGGAGTGATTTTTTTACTTTCTTCCCCCGCAGAGCCAGTAATCCGTATAATACTTCTCTTTGAGGCTGCTGACAATGACGCCCTGGCTGGTGCTGGCGTGTATAAACTTACCGTTTTTGAGATAGATGCCCACGTGTGCCACTCTCTTGCGGGACGCGCGGCTGGTGAAGAATACCAAATCTCCCTCGCGCAGGTTGCGGCGGGAGATTTGTTTGCATTCTTTCAGTTGCCCGTCTGTGCTTCTGGACAGACGGGTGTGGTAAACCTTTCGATATAGTTGCGAGGTCAGTCCGGAGCAGTCGGTTCCACGCTTGCTGTCGCCACCGGCACGATAGGGGGTGCCTATCCATTCGGCGGCACTGAGGTACAGCTCGTGGTTGTCCGTCATCTCGATGTCAACGCCCAGGCGGACGGAGGCTTGTGCCAACGCCTTGTAGTTGAGGCGGGGCGCAGAGGTGTGGCAGGAGCTTAAACCGATTAGTACTGCGGCGAGGGCTACTATATAAGAAAGGTGTCGTTTCATGCTTCTTCTTCAATACCGATGTTGAAGTAAGCTTCCAGTTCCTTCTCGGCCGAGTTGTTCTCATTCCGGATGTCGCGAATGATGACACCATGTTCCAGCAGGGCGATGCGCGGGCATACGTCTACTGTATGGTTCAGGTTGTGGCTGGAAATAATGACGGTTGCCCCGTGTTCTTCGTTGTACTTCTTCAGCAGGTGCTTGATGACGGACTGTGAACTGGGGTCGAGGAAGTTGAACGGCTCGTCCAGTATCAGCAGTTGCGGGTGGTGGAGCATGGCGGAGATGATGCCTATCTTCTGCTTGTTACCGGCAGAGAAATTGCGGATGAACTTCTTTTGTCCCATTACCTCGCCGTTCATGAAGCGTTCGAAGGGTACGAGGCGTTCGTCTACCTCTTCTTTCTTCAAACCGTACATCTTGCCGATGAAGTAGAAATACTCTTCGGGCGTGAGGTAATCTATCAGGAAACCGTCGTCGATGAAAGCGCCGGTGAAGTTCTTCCAGTCTTCGCTCTTGCTCGTGTCGATGTCGTTGACGGTCACGTTGCCCTGGTCTGCTTGCAGCAGGTCCAGCATCAACCGGAAGAGGGTGGTCTTGCCGGCACCGTTGTTGCCCACTAATCCCAGCATATCACCTTGCTGGATGGTGTAGTTCTCTATATCTACGGCTTTCTTCTCGCCAAAGTTCTTCTGTAAATTGTTAATCTGTATCATGATAGTGATTAGTTATTAGTGATTAATGCTTACGCTTTCTGTCTGCTGTCTCTGAAGCCTTCCATATTCTTGTAGCGTCGTTTCATGAATCGCTGGTAGACATTTTTCAGCCAGAAGCGGGAAGTGAGGATGAAGCCGCCGCCGATGACAATCAGAATCCAGGCCGTTACCGTAGGACCCCATAGGGATGTCAAGACGAGGTTCAATATCAGAGGTACACCGAATGCGGCGGCGGAAATAATGCTCTGCAAGCCGGTCCCCATGTTCTGACGATTGGTCATCTTTGCATTCAGGTCTACGGTCTTATTGTTGTACACCGCTAACTGGAACAGGCAGAAGTAGACACATCCGGCTACGAACACCGCCCAGGCAATGCAACTCAGCACAAGCAACTTGCCGGTGGCCATGGCGGGAATCATCAGCAGTAAGGGGATGAGTATGGCGATGCTATATATTATATATTTGGCACGGAGCAGCGCATAGATAGATTCCTTGCGGCTCATCAGTCCGTCGATGTAGTTGCCTTCGTAGCTCATCAGGCTGGAGAGGAACAGGATGCCGAAGATGACGAAGTTGTAGACCATGATGAAGTTCTTCATGCCCTGTCCGTCGTATACTTCGGTGAAACTGAGGACACAACTGAAAGCTATCACTACGATGAACACCGTTCGCAGCGAGGTCTTGCATATCTTGTTGCGCAGCAGCAGTTTCAGTTCCAATCGCATATATTCACCTATTTCGCCGTAGCGGTCGAGGAACTTGTACTCGGACACGTGCTTCACTTTCGTATCTTCCACCTTGTTGACTTCGTCGTAAATCAGTCCGACCATCAGGCTGCGGTTGATGAACCACATAATGGCGATGGCAACCAGTACGCCGATAAACATAAGCAGGTTTCCGGTGATGAACCCTTCGCCCAAGTCGACAGACCAGGCAAACAACGGACTATTTTCGGGAATGAAGATGGCTGCCGCGATACCGCCGTACACCAGGATGGGCAGCAATACCCACCAGATACGTTCGTTCATCAACGTGCGGCACAGCAGGAACCAATAGTTATTGAATACCATCAGCAACCAGATGCCGATGCAGTAGGTCAGCACTCCCACCACGCCGTAGAACCTGGCGATGGTGAGTATGGCAAACGGTACGAAGAGGAACAGCCAGATGAGGTTGAAGCCGTTCAGCCCGGAACGTATCAGCAGAAAGTCAATCAGCCGGTTGCGCCTGATGGGGAGCAGCAGGTAGGGTTTCACCTCTTGCGTAGGTGTCTTCTGGAAAGGGAAGCGGGCGACGAAGTCCAGGGCGAGGACAAAGATCAGTCCGCTGTTCATTACATGGTAGGCTTCTGTGGCGCCCCCGTCGAAGGCAAATGCAAAGGTGCTGCCGAAGAAGATGAGGTAGGCTGCCCAGAAAATCGCCATGAAGTACATCCAGAACTTGCCGAACTTGTTCTTCTCGTACATCGGGTTTCGTTTGGCTGCCAGCTTTCCATGCTTACGCAGTTCTAAGAAAAGATTCATGATGTTGTAGTTTGTTTGGGTGTGTATGAAAAAGGCTGCGCTGCTTACCAACAACGCAGCCTTTTATGTAGTTTAAAGCTCTCTCTTATTCTTTGTTAGGACTGATCATCGATACTTCGATTTCATTCTTTTGCTTGAACAGGTCGTCGGCAAACTTCTGAATATCTTTCACGGTGATGCTGCTGACTATCTGGTCGTAGTCCTTGATGGGATTCATGCCGGTGAAGAGATACTCGTCAATGCTTCTCAGCCAATAGCTGTTCTCTTTCAGGTCTTCGGCATGCTTCTTCAACATGAACTCTTTCACCTTGTTCAGGTCGCCTTCCGACGGACCTGCTTTGGTAATGTTCTCCAGTTCGGCGAAGATGATCTTCATCAGCTTCTCTCTCTTTTCGGGAGCTGTTTCGAATATAATCTGCAGGATGGCTTGTTCCTTCGGATATTTGATGAGCTGCCCTGCTGTGTATACACCGTATGAGCCGCCTTCGTCCTCGCGTACCTTAGCTGTGTAAACCAAATCAAGAATCTGGCTTGTCATACTCAGCAAGATGTCGTTCTTCAAGTCGTACTTGCATGTTCCGTTGATGAATACGAGGTTGGATGCTCTCGGAGTCTCTTGTTGACGGATGAACTCGTTCTTATAGACTCCCTGGCGCATTTCAACTTTATTATCCTTGAATGTCTCCTTGCGGTTGATGACGGGCAGTGCACCCAGATATTCGGCGATAAGCGGTTTCATGGCTTCCACGTCTACATTGCCTACAAAGATAAAGGTAAAGTCGCTGGCATCCTTGAAGCGGTCTTGATACATGGACAGAATCTTGTCATAGTCCATCTTGTCTATCATATCCGCTTTGATTCTTGTCATTCTCGGATGTTTCATGTAGATGCTTGATTGTATGGAGTCACTGAACGTTACTCTCGGATTCATCTCCATATTCTGCAATGCGGCCTTGTTACGGTTTTTGTAAGATGCAAACGCATCGTCGTCGCGGCGCGGAGCAGTGAACGTCAGGTAAGTGAGCTGCATCATTGTTTCGAAGTCCTTCGGTGAACAGTTACCGTTAACGGCTTCCGTCTTGTCGCCGATGCCATAGCTTACGGATGCTTTCTTGCCTGCCAATACTTTTTCAAGGTCTACGGCGCTGAAGTTACCCAAACCGCCAACTTCCACGGCATCCAATCCGTTGATGTTGATAATTTCCGAATCGGGGAACAGTGAGCTACCACCCAGGCTGACGCCCTTCATGCGGATTTCGTCGGCTTTGAAGTCGGTGTCCTTGATGATTACCTTGACTCCGTTGGACAGTGTCAGCATGGTAGTGCCGAATACATCGTCTTTCTTTTCCGAAACGATCTTGCCGCCTTTCGGGGCTTCTTTCATCAGAGGTTCATCCGATACCTTATCTATATAGGCAGTCAGTTTCTCTGCTCTTACGTCTTTCAGTATTTGCTTGACGGCATCTTCGCTCGGCAGTTTCAATCCTTCCTTTTCGGGACCAAGGACGGCTACCACCTGGTTGCTGCCTGTGATGAGTGACGGCATTATCTGGTTTATCAGGGCAACAGGGATGTTGGGAGCTATCTGGTTGATGATGGCATATTCGTTTTCAATGCCCGGGATGGGCTCGTTGTCGAGGAAGTGGCGTACATATTCGTTCACGTACTCTCTGTTCTTGCGCTTGTCGCGTTCGTTGTAGGCGGATTCCAGTTGGCGCAGGTATTCGGCGCGGGCGCGGTTGTATTCCGTTTCGGTGAAACCGAACTGACGGGCACGCTCTATCTCGCGGAGCAAAGTGGTTATTCCGTTTTCTACTGCATCTTCCTTGCAGACTACCACACCGGTGAAGGCGTCTTTCGTCTTGGCAACAAAGAAGTCACCGTCGTAAGTTCCTGCATAGATATAGGGAGGGTCGGCCACCTGAGCGAGTTCGTTCAGACGGGCATCCAGCATGCTGCTGATAAGGTTGGTGGCATAGTTCTGCACCAGATATGCCATATTGTCTTTCTGGTCGTCCGGAGTTGCTTCGTGCTTGTTGAAGACGATGACCTGGATATGGGGTTGTTCCTTATCCTGGGCTACCAGTACGATGGGCTCTTCGTTATCATTCACCGGATAATACTCACGCTTGGCAGCATTGGGCTGGGCGGGGATGTCGGCGAAGATTTTCTTTATCTGGGCTTCAACGGCGTCCACGTCTATGTCACCTACGATGACTACGCCTTGCAGGTCGGGACGATACCACTTCTCGTAGTAGTCTCTCAGGGTTTGCGGTTTGAAGTTCATCACTACATCCATGGTTCCGATGGGGAAGCAGTTCTCGTATTTGGTCCCTTTGAACATTACCGGAAGCATCTTCTCCTGAAGGCGCTGCATGGCACTCATGCGGGTACGCCATTCTTCGTTGATGACGCCGCGCTCCTTGTCTATTTCCTTCGGATCCAGAGTAAGGTCGTTGCTCCAGTCATGCAGAATCAGCAGACAGGAGTCGATGGCTCCGGGGGTGGTGACGGGTACATTGGATATGTTGTACACAGTCTCGTCTACAGAAGTGTAGGCGTTCAGGTTCTCACCGAACTTCACTCCGATACGTTCCAGGTATTGCTTCAGGGCATCACCGGGGAAGTGGGTAGTTCCGTTGAAGCACATGTGCTCCAGGAAGTGGGCAAGACCGCGTTGGTCGGCTTCTTCTTGTATGGAACCTACTTTCTGGGCAATGTAGAAGTCGGCCCGATTTTCGGGAAGGCTGTTCTTGCGGATGTAGTAAGTCAGACCATTGTCCAATTTGCCGATACGCACGTTATTGTCAACGGGAATGGGAGGCATCTGCTGTGCAAATGTCTGCTGGAAGTTGCAGCATACGATAAGCGCTACAATCCAAAAACTACGAAATAGGTGTTTCATGTTGAATGAATATTTAATTGTTCTTGTCCTATCTGTCGAAGGGATAAAAGATAAATCACAAGATGACAGTCCTTTTTATTTGATTGCTTCGCGAATACGGACTAATTTAGTCAACAAATCTTCCAGCAGATCCAGTTTCAGCATATTGGCGCCGTCGCTTTTGGCTATGGCAGGATTCTCGTGGGTTTCGATGAACAAGCCGTCCACGCCTACGGCAACGCCTGCTTTGGCCACGGTTTCGATGAGCTGGGGCATACCGCCCGTGACACCGCTTGTCTGGTTGGGTTGTTGCAGGGAGTGCGTCACGTCCAGGATGACGGGGAAACCGAAGGTCTGCATTTCGGGTATGCCGCGGTAGTCGATGACCAGGTCCTGATAGCCGAAGGTGGTGCCGCGTTCGGTGAGCATCACATTCTGGTTGCCGGCTTCCACTACCTTGTCGGCTGCAAAGCGCATGGCGAGCGGGGAGAGGAATTGTCCTTTCTTGATGTTGACGATCTTGCCGGTCTTGGCGGCGGCCACCAGCAAGTCGGTCTGACGGCAGAGGAAGGCGGGGATTTGCAGAATATCTACGTACTCGGCGGCCATCGTGGCTTCTTCGGCAGCATGGATGTCGGTGACGGTGGGCACTCCGAAGGTGTCGTGCACCTTCTTCAGTACCTTCAGCGCTTTTTCATCGCCGATGCCCATGAAGGAGTCCAGACGCGAGCGGTTGGCCTTGCGGTACGAGCCTTTGAATACGTATGGGATTTGCAGCTTCTCGGTGATGGTTACAATACGTTCGGCAATGCGCATTGCCATATCTTCTCCTTCGATGACGCAAGGACCTGCCAGCAGAAAGAAATTCCCGGCAGGGTTATTTTTCAGTTCAATCATAATGTTATTGGGAATTAGTTGGGTATAATCAATGTAATCGCTTCGTGCAGTATGCTGATATCGAGCGGGAAGTGGCGGTCGAGGATACGTCCGTCCAGATCGACGGAAGCATTCTGTGCGCGCAGCACTTTTACCTTCTGGGTGCGATAGGGCATCACTACTTTATGGTTCAGGATTCTGCCTTCCATCAGCATCCACAGGCCGGAAAAGAGTTGGAGCAGTTCCGGGCGGTAGATTACCGACACATCGAGCCAGCCGTTATAAGGCACGGCGCTCGGAGCTTGTCCGTATCCCCAGGCGCTGCCCACGCAGACGGTCATGATGCGTCCGCGGATGTGCTCACCGTTTATCTTGAGGTGCATCCGGTGCAGCTTCCGCTCGAAGATGAGCGAGATGAATGCCATGAAGTAGGAGAGGGCTTTCACTCCCCAGAAGCGTTTGCACTGGTCGGTGATCTTTACGATGCGGGCGCCCAGGCCGATGTTGATGGCGTTGAGGAAGTAGCGGGTGAGATGCTGCTCGCCGTCGTAGTAGTAGCATGTTCCCACGTCTATCTTCCGGCGGCGGTTGTTGATGATGCAGTCCACCGCTTCTTTGTATTCCGAACTCATGTCCCAGTACTTGGCAAAGTCGTTGCCGATGCCGTTGGGGATGATGCCGATGGCGATATCTTCTTTATTCTCGGCGTTGGAGAGCATGATGCCGTTGATGGCATCGTTCAAAGCGCCGTCACCGCCTACGATGACGATGGTGCGGTAGCCGTTGTTGGCAAGGATACCCGCCAGGCGTTCCACCGAACCGAACCCTTCGGACTGCACATAGTCGTAGGCTACGCCTTTGCTGTCCATGTATTCTTTGATTTCTTTCCACCGTTTCTGCACTTTCCGCGTTCCGGCTTTGGGGTTGTATATCACGCCCCACTTTTCGGGTTCTGCACTCATATTATTGTTCCTTTCAGTAGGTCTAACATTTTCATTTTGCACACACTTTGCAGCCATGCCGCCCAAAGATACTAAATCTCTTCGAGTTTGGACTTTACAAAGGTAATTTTTTCGTTCATCGGCCAGCGGGCATCTATCCAGTGTATGGTGAATCCGCGTCGCTCCATCCCCCTGAACCAGGTCATCTGCCGTTTGGCAAACTGATGGATGGCTGTTTCCAATTGACTGAACATTTCGTCATAACTCAGTTGTCCGATGGCGTAGAGCGTCAGGTACTTGTACTCCAGTCCGTAGTAGATGAGGTCGTCCGGGCGGATGCCTTGCTCTATCAGACGTCGCACTTCGTCCACCATTCCCTCGTCGAGCCGCTGATGCAGGCGTCGGGTAATCTTCTCCCGGCGTAGCTCGCGGTCGATGTCCACGCCGATGATGAGGCTGTTCAGTGGCGGAAACGCTCGCTCGTCTACCGGTGTGTGGGCGTAATACTCTTCAATCTCAATGGCGCGTATGGCACGTTTGGCGGTGTCTACATCCGTGGTGTTGTGCAGGTTCTTGTACGTTTTCAGTATACCGGTCAGCTCTTCCAGGGACTTGTCCGTCAGGCGGGCACGCAGTTCCGGGTCTTCGGGTACGGGCAACAGCTTGTAGCCTTTCAGCACAGACTCCAGGTACATGCCGGTGCCTCCACATAAAACGGGTAGACGGCCTTTTTGTTTAATAGTCTCGTAAGCCTTCAGGAAATCACGTTGATACTCGAATACGTTGTATTTATAGCCCGGATCGGCTATGTCGATAAGGTGGTAGGGGATTTGCTTGCCGTCGACGGTGTAGTCTGCAAGGTCCTTTCCGGTGCCGAGATCCATTCCCCGGTATATCTGTCGGGAGTCGGCACTGATGATCTCCGTATCGAGTTCGGCTGCCAGTGCAGCGGCCAGCGGTGTCTTTCCGGAAGCGGTGGGACCTAATATAGCGATTAAATCATAGTCAGGCATATATCTGCTTTATAATTATTGGTTACAAAGATAGTGCAAACTGCGAACAGAATAAAATGAACCCGTCCATTTTTTTACTTGAAATTGTATATTGACAACTTTACATTTATAGAGGTGAATATGAAAAAGGAAGTGAAAAAGGGAATGTCCTTCTTTAAAATGTGTTATGAAACATACTTTTTTTCTTGGATAATTTGCAGATTTCCCGATAGTCCGTATCTTTGCAATGTGTTTTTCATAGTATTAGATTTAAGGTTAACAAA
>JAUUPT010000112.1 GCA_030843315.1 Bacteroidaceae bacterium
TACGAGGGGTTCAACTTGATTTCAAACTTACGCTTGTTCTTCTCCTGTACAGTAGGAACGAGGATTGTCTTCTCGGGATAGGGTTTCTTCAACTCGGCGAGTTCTTGCATCTCGAAGCTGTCCAGACCATATAAATAAGGAGTAGTTATCCGGTTGTCGTAAGGTATGAAATCGTAGGTGTTATGGATGGAGTAGCGCAGTTCGCCTACGTTCGGCAACTCTGCTTTTCCTTCTTCGTGAAGGGCTGCAAAGACTTCTTTCACCTCTTTCTCCACAATCTTGGTGGCGTCGGAGAAGTTGGTGCCGTAAACAGCCATGTATGATTGTACCAGCAGGCCGTCGTTCATCTTCAACTGGGGGTTGAAGCCGATGATGCGCGTAGGGGGCAAGAATATATTTTCTTCCGCCACTCTTGTAGCCGGAGTGTAATGGGCCACGAATCCGCCCAAACCCGGAACGATGACGCAATCGTTCTCCAATAACAGGACTTCTATATGCTGTGCTAAATCAATCATAATGCAAAAGTAACGGAAATATCGGATATTCGCCGTCCACCGGAACTTTTTCTTATCAACAAATTATAAACAAGCATTATTTTTTCTACTTTTGCACCGTGTTATCACGCATATAAAACATTTTTTGAAATGAACTACATTCAAACAGAAATCGACGGCGTGTGGCTGATAGAACCTAAAGTGTTCAACGACGCGCGCGGATATTTTATGGAAGCCTTTAAGGAAGAGGAGTTTCGCGCTCATGTCGGAGATGTCCACTTCATACAGGATAATGAATCCCGGTCTTCATTCGGTGTGTTGCGCGGTCTGCACTATCAGAAAGGTGATTGCAGCCAGGCGAAGCTTGTACGTGTTATCAAAGGCACGGTGCTCGACGTTGCCGTAGATTTGAGAAAGTCTTCTCCTACTTTCGGGAAGTACGTCAGTGTGGAGTTGAGCGATGAAAACAAACGCCAGTTCTTTATTCCGCGCGGATTTGCCCACGGCTTTCTGGTGCTGAGCGACGATGCTATCTTTACTTATAAGGTAGACAACGCCTATGCGCCGCAAGCAGAAGCGTCCATTCGCTTCAACGACGAAACCATCGGCATAGAATGGCCGGTGCCGGAAGAGCAACTAATATTATCAGATAAAGACGGACACGCTGTATCGCTGAAAGATGCAGTATATTTTGAATAACCATATGAAAATAGCTATTGTCGGTACAGGATACGTCGGTTTAGTGACCGGAACCTGCTTTGCGGAAATTGGTGTCAACGTGATATGCGTAGATACAAACAGTGAAAAGATAGAGGCATTGAAAAAGGGCATTATTCCTATCTACGAAAATGGATTGGAAGAAATGGTAAACCGTAACATAAGGGCAGGACGCCTGCAATTTACTACTTCTTTGGAAAGTTGCCTGGATGAAGTCGATGTGATATTCAGTGCCGTGGGTACGCCTCCCGATGAAGACGGAAGCGCCGACCTGAGCTATGTGTTGGAAGTGGCCCGCACCATCGGACGCAATATGAAGAAGTATGTGCTGGTGGTTACTAAGAGTACGGTACCTGTGGGTACGGCTCGGAAAGTGCGTGCTACCATTCAGGAAGAACTGGATAAGAGAGGGGTGGCGCTGGAATTTGACGTTGCTTCGAATCCCGAATTCCTGAAAGAAGGTACTGCCGTCAACGACTTCATGAGCCCCGACCGCGTAGTGGTGGGAGTGGAGTCCGAACGTGCACAGGAGTTAATGAGCAAACTCTATAAGCCGTTCTTATTGAATAACTTCCGCGTCATCTTCATGGATATTCCTTCTGCCGAAATGACGAAATATGCAGCCAACTCCATGCTGGCTACCCGTATCAGCTTTATGAACGACATAGCCAACCTGTGCGAACTGGTGGGAGCGGACGTGAACATGGTGCGCAGCGGTATCGGTTCGGACACCCGAATCGGACGTAAATTCCTTTATCCGGGCATTGGTTATGGCGGTTCTTGCTTCCCGAAAGATGTAAAGGCGCTGATAAAGACAGCAGAGCAAAACGGCTATAAGATGCGTGTGCTCCAGGCTGTGGAAGAAGTGAACGATGAACAGAAAAGCATCCTGTTCGAGAAGTTGCAGAAGCATTATAATAACGACCTGCAAGGAAAAACCATTGCCTTGTGGGGGCTTGCCTTCAAACCGGAGACGGATGATATGCGCGAAGCGCCTGCCTTGGTACTGATAGACAAGTTGCTGAAAGCCGGTTGCAAAGTGCGCGTTTACGACGCAGCTGCTATGGACGAATGCCGTCGCCGCATCGGAGACTGCATTTACTATGCAACGGATTTGTACGATGCCGCCCTGGATGCAGATGCCCTGATGCTGGTGACGGAATGGAAAGAATTCCGCTTGCCGTCGTGGGCTGTCATCAAAAAGACCATGGAACAGCCTGTGGTACTGGACGGCCGTAATATCTACGAAAAGAAAGATATGGAAGAGCAAGGGTTTACATACTATTGCATCGGAAAATAAAAACAGAAAGAAGGGACGCTATGATAAAGTGGAGTGCAGTTTCTATTGTGCTTGCTGTTTTGTTGGCATCATGTGGCAGCAACCGGAGTGGAGAGGCTTCTGAGAAGGAAGACCTTACGGCCAAGCAATTGCTGCAAGGCGTATGGCTGGACGATGAAACAGAAATGCCATTGATGCACATTGAGGGAGACAGCATTTACTATGCCGATCCGCAAAATGCTCCCGTTTCATTCAAGATTGTCCATGATACCATCTATATATATGGTAACGAAACCGTAGCCTACAAGATAGACCGGCAGACGGAGTATAGTTTCTGGTTTCACTCCCTGCCCGACGAGATTATGAAAATGCATAAATCGGAGAATGCAGAAGACAGTCTGGTCTTTGGCAATCGCGAGGTAGAGGTGATTCCCACAACGACGGAGGTGGTAAAGAAAGATAGCGTGGTGGTGTACAAGGGCATAAGATACAGAGGATATGTGTACATCAATCCTTCTAAAATGAAAGTCATCAGGACATCTTATAATGATACGGGAATCAGCGTGGACAACGTGTACTACGACAATGTGATACACATCTGTGTGTACGAGGGCAAGCAGTTGCTTTACGGGCAAGACGTTACTAAAAAGGATTTTATCGGCATATTTCCGGAAGATATTCTGAATCAGATGATTCTTGCTGACATGAACTTTATGGGAGTGGACGGCAAAGGCTACCACTACCAGGCAACGCTTCGTATTCCCGAGAGCTCCGGGTATAATCTGGTAGATATGACCATTGGTTTTGATAATGGAATAAACATAAAAAAAGCGGAGTAAATCCGCTTTTTTTATTTCTTGTTATTCTCTCAAGATGCTTTGTTCTCCGGTCGTTTCGGTCGGCCATTGCCACTATTCCGGTTGTTCCGGTCGTTTCTCCCTTTGCTGCGTCCGCCATTATTGCCCCGGAATCCGCCGCCTCCGCCCGCACGGGGCTTGTATTCGGGGGCTTCGCCGAGTTCTGCGGGAACCGGTATCTTATATATATCCTTATCCAGGAACTTCTCGATATTCTTAAAGTTTCCCTGTTCTTTTTCGGAGATAAAGGTGATGGCAACGCCGTCATTGTTGGCACGCGCCGTACGGCCGATGCGATGCACATAGTCCTCGCTGTCGTGGGGCACATCGTAATTCAGCACCAGGCGGATATCGTCGATGTCAATGCCTCTCGCCACAATATCCGTGGCAACCAGGATGTTGATGCGGCCTGCCTTGAACTCATACATTACTTCTTCGCGCTGCGACTGCTCCAGGTCGGAATGCATTTCCCCGACATTCAGCTTCATTTGCTTCAATGCTTTCGTCACTTCTTTCACTTTCAGTTTGGAAGAGGCGAAGATGATGACACGTTCCGGGGTTTCTTCGGCAAAAAGATTACGGATGATACCTAATTTCTGATTCTCGTAGCACACGTATGCGGCTTGTACTATCTTTTCGGCCGGCTTGGAAACTGCCAGTTTCACTTCGGCGGGATTGTTCAGGATGTTGCCTGCCAACTGTTGAATCTTGGCGGGCATGGTGGCGGAGAACATAATCGTCTGGCGCTCTTTGGGGAGATACTTCACAATCTGCATGATGTCGTCGTAGAATCCCATGTCCAGCATACGGTCTGCCTCGTCCAGAATGAAGTAGGAGACACGCGAAAGGTCTACATAGCCCAAGCTGAGGTGGGCAATCAGGCGTCCCGGGGTAGCGATTACAACATCGGCGCCCAGGGTCAGTCCTCTTTTCTGTTGCTCGAACAAGACTCCGTCATTACCGCCGTAAACAGCTACGCTGGAAACAGGCATGAAGTAGGAAAAGCCTTCCATCTGCTGGTCTATCTGTTGCGCCAATTCGCGGGTAGGGGCCATTACGATGCAGTTGATGGCATCTGCCGGATGTTTTCCCTCTTCGGATAGTTGGTTCAATATCGGCAGTAAGTAGGCGGCTGTTTTTCCCGTTCCGGTTTGGGCAACTGCTATTAGGTCTCGACCTTCGAGTATAACGGGAATTGATTTTTCTTGTATGGGGGTGCACTCTTCAAAGCGCATGGCATCCAGTGCTTCGAGCACGTTGTCATTTAATTGTAGTTCGGAAAACTTCATGTGTCTCTTTTGATTTGCTGCAAAGATAGTGAAAAGGCTGCTAAAATAAGCTCTTACAATAAAAAAATAAGCTCTTGGGATAATTAATTATCCCAAGAGCTTACGGATTTATTGCAAAAGTATCTTTTTTATCGGGGAATGTCGATGTACGAATCTTTGAAGCCGAGGAAATAAAGCACTCCGTCCAGTCCGATGGTGTTGATGGACTGCTTGGCATTTGCCACTACCTTGGGTTTGGCGTGGAAAGCGATTCCCAGTCCGGCAACTCCGAGCATCGGCAGGTCGTTGGCGCCATCGCCCACGGCAATGGTCTGGGCAATATCCACTTTCTCGACCTGGGCTATCAGCCGCAGCAGTTCCGCTTTGCGTTTGCCGTCCACCACATCGCCGAGGTAACGGCCGGTCAGTTTGCCGTTCTCTATTTCCAGTTCGTTGGCATATACATAGTCTATGCCGTACTTCTTTTGCAGATGCTGCCCGAAATAGGTAAAACCTCCTGAGAGGATGGCTATCTTGTAACCGTATTTCTTCAGGACATACATCAGGCGGTCCACACCCTCGGTTATCGGCAGATTTTCTGCTATCTCGTGCATCACGGATTCATCCAAGCCTTTCAGCAGGGCCACTCTTTCGCGGAAGCTCTCGATGAAATCAATTTCACCGCGCATGGCACGTTCTGTAATGGCTTTTACCTGGTCGCCCACGCCTGCACGCATTGCCAACTCGTCAATTACTTCCGTCTCGATGAGCGTGGAGTCCATATCGAAACAGATTAACCGGCGCATCCGGCGGTACATATTATCCAGCTGGAAGGAGAAGTCCATTTCCAGGTCGGTGGCGAGTTGCATCAGTTGCTCCTGCATGGCGATGCGGTCCTTCGGCGTTCCGCGGACGGAGAATTCGATGCAGGCCCGCGTGCGCGATTCACACTCATTCAACGGGATACGTCCCGTGAGGCGCTTGATGGCATCGATATTCATGTCTTGCTCTGCCAGGATGCGCGTGACGGCGGATATCTGGCGCGCCGATAACTTACGTCCCAACAGGGTGAGGATGTATCGGTTCTTGCCCTGCATAGTCACCCACTCTTCATATTCCTTGGTGGAGATGGGGTAGAAGCGGACGGTAACTCCCAAAGACGAAGCCTTGAAAAGAAGCTCCTTCATGATGAAGCCCGAGTGTTGCTCTTCCGTCTTGCACAATATTCCCAGTGAAAGGGTGTTGTGGATGTCCGCCTGACCGATGTCGAGGATGGTGGCATCGTACTTTGCCAGGATTTCGGTCACGGAAGCCGTCAGTCCCGGACGGTCTTCGCCCGTAATGCGGATCAGTATAAGTTCAGTGTTCAATGGTTGCATAAGTCATCTGCTTAATAATAGGCTGCAAAAATAGTGTAAAAACGAATGCAAAAGAAATTTATCTCTATTTTTACATCCAAAAACATTGCCGCTTTTCACGCAAAACATTGCCGCTTCCGGGCGAAAACATTACTTCTTTTGAGGCAAAACAATGCCGCTTTTTCTCCGGGACATCGCTTCTCTTTGTTCAGATTATCCCGCCCTTCAGAGTATAAAAGTAGGGGATGAATGCGCAAAATATGCTAAATAACATAAAAAACGACACCGAAAAAGTAAGAAAATTGCTTGTTTATTTGGAAGTTAGTTTAAGAATTACTTACCTTTGCAACCGATTTCAGAATTAAAGGCTTTGAATATCAATGAATTCCTATTCATTGCAAGGTCTGAAAAGACGATGTTCCGGGAAGAAATCACTGTTGAAGGCAGTCCCGGATAGTATTAACCAAAACCGTAGTGCATGAAATATGCTAAATGGATTTTTGTTGTATTACTAATAGGTTCCTTGACTTCTTTTGTAGAAAAAGACAAACCTACCGGAGGTTTGAGTGTGGGTGACATAGCCCCGGACTTTAAAGTCCAATCTATGTCGGCCGGGCAATCCAAAACCGACCTTTCTGCTTTGAAAGGCAAATATGTATTGCTTAGCTTTTGGGCAAGTTACGATGCGCAGTCCCGGATGCAGAACGCAAGTTTGAGCAATGCGCTTCGCTCTACCGCCCGCAATGATGTGGAAATGGTTTCAGTTTCGTTCGATGAGTATCGATCCATCTTCGAAGAAACCGTTCGTAAGGACCAAATAGTTACGCCCACTTGTTTCGTGGAAACTAAAGGCGAATCTTCCGGCCTCTTTAAAAAGTATCGCTTAGGCCGCGGATTTACAAACTATTTACTGGATGATAATGGTGTTATTATTGCCAAAGACATCTCTGCTGCAGAACTTTCTGCTTACCTGAATTAAGCCTGTGGCTTAAGAACTTGTAAGATGAGAGTAAGGGTGTTCCCTTAGACCGGTACCTTTACTGATAAAAAGAGAACAGAACAAAAGAGGAAAATGAATACAACAAAAAGCCCCGCCTGCACTTGTGGCAACACAAGAGCAGGCGGGGCTTCTTATTTTCTGTCCGGTTCCTCTGTTATTTCGGTGCCTTCCGGTACAGGTAGAATGCGATGAATGCGTAGAGCACGTTCGGTATCCATACGGCGATTGCCGGAGGTACATTACCGTTTACGGCAAAGGTGGAGGCAATAGTCTGGAACAGGATGTAAGAGAAACTCAATGCCAGACCTATACCTAAGTGAAGCCCCATTCCCCCTTTCGTCTTTTTGGAGGACAGGGACACACCGATCAGCGTCAGGATGAAGGAGGCAAACGACATGGCAATGCGCTTATGGTATTCTATCTCAAACTCCTTGATATTGGCAAAGCCCCGTTGCCGTTGCCGGTCGATGTACTCGCTTAGCTGCGGGCTGGTCATCATTTCCTGCTGATTGCTCATTATCAGGAAATCTGCGGGTTCCATAAAGAGGGTCGTATCGATGCGTTCTCCTTTCGTAATGCTTTCTTTCATTCCGTCCATCTGGCGGATCATGTAGTCTTTGACAATCCATTTATGTATGGCGGTAGTATCATAAGTAATGGAACGTGCCGTGAGGTGGGAAACCAGCTGTTTGTCGTTGAACTTATCCAAAGAGAAGCGGTAGCCGGTCTTGCTGTAGTCCTCGAATCGCTCTATATAGGCAATCACTCCCGAATCTACTTCCAACTGGATATTTCGTGCCGTATTCTGCTTACGGGGCTTGTAATACTTATCTTCGAAGTTGATACGCGTCACACTGCCCTTCGGGATAATGTAGGAACCCAGGCAGAACGTAACCACAGCGATGATTGCCGCCGACACCATATAGGGGCGCAACATCCGCTTGAAGCTCATACCTGTGGAGAACATGGCTATGATTTCCGAGTTCTCCGCCAGTTTGGAAGTAAAGAAGATTACCGCAATAAAGACGAACAGCGGACTGAACAGATTGGCGAAGTAGGGGATGAAGTTCAGATAATAATCAAAGACAATGGCATTCCACGGTGCTTCGTGCGACATGAAACGGTCCATCTTCTCATTGAAGTCGAACACTACCGCGATGGAGATAATCAGCACGATAGCAAAGAAGTACGTACCGAGGAACTTCTTGATGATGTACCAGTCCAGCAGCTTCAGGAACTTACCGCCCGGCAGCTTGATATTCTTCCATATCTTCCAGTCAAACTTTCTCATAGTCTCGTTGATACGCGTTTCACCATCATCGGTTTCCATGTAGAGAAGTCACCGGCAATGATATGTTTGCGGGCTTCGCCCACTAACCATAAATAGAATGCTAAATTATGAATGGAAGCTATCTGCATGGCAAGCAGCTCTTGTGCATGGAACAAATGACGCAGATAGGCTTTGCTGTACATCAGGTCTACGTATGAAGCGCCATCTGCCTCGATGGGCGAGAAGTCCATTTCCCATTTCTTATTGCGCATATTGATGATGCCGTCCTTAGTGAATAGCATTCCGTTTCGTCCGTTGCGGGTAGGCATCACACAGTCGAACATATCGACACCGCGTTCAATACCTTCCAAGATATTTACGGGAGTTCATACGCCCATCAGATAGCGGGGCTTGTCTTTGGGTAGTATCCCGTTCACCAATTC
>JAUUPT010000113.1 GCA_030843315.1 Bacteroidaceae bacterium
TACAATTGGAATACAGCAACTTGTTACCAAATGAATGAAAAAAATGCGGCATAGATAAAAGAGAATAGAACCGGAAGGTAAAAGATGAAAAGAGGTTGTGACAGCATTTTGACACAACCTCACTCTATCACTTTATCATCCTATCATAGTTTTATCTTCAAAATCTTCCCCCCATATCCTTCTACCGAAACCTCAGTAGCTTTGTATGGAAGCAGACTTATATTCTCTTTTTTTCCGCTGAGCAGGTCGGTTGCCTCGTATTGATCCATCTGCGGTATTTGCAGGAAGTCGAAGGCATGAGACGGGATATTGATGGCCAGATCGGCAGAGATATGGTCGAAATTCACAACAATCAGTATCAAATCCCTTTCATACTGGCGCAAGAATGTATATTGCCTGTGTTCATTGAAACGCCATCCGTTGATATTGGCGTACATCAGATCGAAGAATGCACCTTGCGAGATTGCTTTCTCTTCATTGCAAAGCGTCAGTATCCGCTGATAAATGCCGTACAGATGCTTTTGGTCCTCAGTCAGCATCTTACCGTCGAACTTGCCGCCATTGCGCCAACGGCGGATGGTGTCCACACTCCAATAATCGAAGATGGTAGTCCGTCCGTCCCTACCGCTGAACCCTTCGCTGTCCATGCCCAGCTCCCCAAATTCCTGGCCGAAGTAAATCATCATCGGATTGGTATTCAGGCAAGCCGATACAATCAGGGCCGGAATGGCCTTACGCGGATTGCTGGCGAAGAAATCGGAAGCGATGCGCTGTTCGTCGTGGTTCTCCAGGAAGTTCAGCATACGCTTCTCTATGCCTCCCAAGCTTTGCCAGGAACGGGTGATGGCAGTAGCCGATTCGTATCCGCACATCACGGCGCGCAGGGTATCGTAAAGCCCAACCTTGTCGTACAGGTAGTCGAACTTGCCACGAAACAGGTAGTTCTTATATTCATTAGGGTTATATACTTCGGCAATGAACAATATCGAAGGATACTCCGCCTTTACCTGCGGCACAGCCCATTCCCAGAACTCTACGGGTACCATTTCCGCCATGTCGCAGCGGAAACCGTCGATGTCCTTTCCAGCCCAGAACAGCAGGATATCCAGCATTTTGGTCCAAGTATCCGGGATGGGGTCGAAGTGGCGAGTACCGCCGTTCTGATAGTCCACACCGTAGTTCAGCTTCACGGTTTCGTACCAGTCGGTAATGTTGGGGTAGGCATCAAAGCGGTTGTTTCCGGTTGCCTTGGCGGGGAATTCTTTATAAGGTTCGGATGCCGGGCCTTTCATGTCGAACTGTCCGCGCAGTTCCGACTGTGGAATGTAGTAGAAGTTATTGTACGGGCTGAAGGCATAGTCGGTATTATCGTTTGCCCCCAGTTGTGAAGTCCCGTCGGGCAGGGAATCGGAGTGATACTGGCGTGCCACGTGGTTGGGCACAAAGTCTATAATCACCTTTAATCCGCTGCGGTGCGTGCGCTGCACCAGGTTTTCAAACTCCCTTATGCGTTCCGGCACATCCTTTGCCAGGTCGGGGTCTACGTCGTAGTAGTCGGTGATGGCATACGGGGAGCCTGCTTTACCCTTCACGATGGCGGGATGGTTGGGCTGGATGTTGTAACGGCGGTAATCGGTCTGCGTAGCATGTTCTATGATGCCGGTGTACCAGATGTGCGTGGCGCCCAGTTTCTTGATTTCTCCCAGTGCTTTGGCGGTGAAGTCCGCCATCTTGCCACAGCCGTTTTCGGTGATGCTGCCGTTATTGATGCAGTGGTTATTATTGTTTCCGAACAGTCGGGTAAATACTTGATAAATAATCAATTTGTTTTCGTCATTCATTTCATTTCTATATTAGAGAATGGTTATTCTTATTTAGAGAACGGTTATTTCTTAATTTTTCCAGATAGTGCCTTTTTCTATCTGCAAGCGTTCCAGTATGTCGTTGGCGGTGTTGTATCCCTGCATGAAGATTTCTTCGGCCCTCTCCAGCTCCGTGTTGCTGTAACCTTCCAGGTTGTACGGTTCCACCAGCAAGTCGGCTTTCTCCCGTTCGGGGAATGAGTTGGAACGGAACATAAAGTTGTAGGAACGCAAGGCGATGCTTACAATATTCATCTTGTATTTCGTAGCCATCAGAGGGCTCACGTTCACTGCCACCACTTTCTCGCATATCCGTCGGATGGTGGATACGGGCAGGTTCATCAGCAAGCCGCCATCCACATAGTGGGTCTCTTCTATCTTTACCGGGGCAAACAACACCGGCATGCAACACGACGCGGCTACACGTTCGGCGAGGTCTCCTTTGTGGAAGTGCACCAGACGGCCGTGGTCCAGATCTGTTGCGGTGATTATGAGAGGTATTTGCAGTTCTTCCATTCTTTTCGCTTTCAGGTTGCTTCTCAGGAAGTCGATGAATTCTCCTAACTCGAACAGACCGACTTTAGGAATTACCAACTTGGTAAGGTCCTGAAACTTATGTCCTGCAAAGTAATCCAGCACTTGGTGCGGCTCATTGCCATCGGCATAAAATACTCCTGCAAGTGCCCCTGCACTGACTCCGGCAAGTATGCTCGGTTTGATATCGTGTTCCAATAGGGCTTGCATTACTCCTAAGTGGGCAAAGCCCTTGATAAATCCTCCGCTCAAAGCAAAACCTATCGGATATTTTTTAGTGAGCCTACTGCTCGTAACTGCCTCCATGTTAAAAATAGTCTATATTGTTCGGCACGAAATTAATGAATTTATTGTAGGAAGAAAGGAAAAAGAGGGAAAAATGTTCAGGAGGGGACAGAAAAAGGGGAAATGAGATTAAGATAAATTGCAAGAGGATATAAATTCAGACACGGATTACACGGATTTCACGGTTGTTTTGCGTAACCACAATACTAACAACCGTGAAATCCGTGTAATCCGTGCCTGAAATCTGTTTATTTAGAATCCGAAGCTATCCACCTCTACCTCTTCTTTCTTCTCTTCGGTAAAGGGTACAGCCTTTTGTTGCACTTCGTCTCCTTCGATATGTACCGCGCGGAAGGGGCGGGCAGGGCAGATGTACTCGCAACCGCCGCATCCTACACAGATATCCGTATTCACATGGGGAATCGTCAGTCCGTCTTTATAAGGTACCATCGCGATGGCCTGCGTCGGGCAGTGCTCGGAGCAAGCACCGCAACTGGTTCCGTCGGTATATACGATGCAGTTTTCTTCGTAGAACACTACCTTTCCCATCTGCGTCAGGTGCTTCTGCTCTACGGTCAGCGGCTTGATGGCTCCGTTGGGACAAACATCGCCGCACACCGTGCAGTCGAAGTTACAAAAACCCTTCTCAAAATATACTGTGGGCTGCATCATGCCTCCCAAACCATACTCCATAAATGCCGGTTTCAACACGTGCGAAGGGCACTTACTTACACACAGATGACACGATGTGCAGTGCGCCTGGAAGTGTTCCTGGCTGACAGATCCCGGAGGCGTTATCGGCGTCTGCCGTTTGTCGCTTTTCTTCCCCGAAGCTGTGGCAAGCACGCTTTGAGCTTGCGCCATCACCTTGGGGGCAGCTGCCGCCGTGGTCAGTCCGGCTATCAGGAAGCGGCGCTTCGAGGCATCCGACGAATCCGACGCTACGGGTTCTCTTTTCAGATTCTTCAGCGCAGCCGAGGGCAGCGAATACACCAGCGCACCTTCCTTGCAACTGCCCAGGCAGTCGAAGCAATCCACGCAACGCGTATAGTCTATCTTCTGATTTTTACTGTCGATGCAAGACGCCTTGCACTTGGTGCCGCATATCATGCAGTGCGTGCACTTATTTTCGTCGATGCGCACCTTGAAGAGCGAGAAGCGGCTGACAAATCCCAGCAACGTACCCACCGGACACATCGTGTTGCACCACGTCCGCCCGTGCTTCCAGGCAAGAAAACCGATAACCCCGAAGGTCACCAGCCCGATGATGAACGAAGAAATACTGAGCAGCGAAGCATCCACCTGATAAAACGTATAATTCCCGAACCGGGAGAAGATAGATTCCAGCAGATTATTTCCTGCCATGTACACCGGCTTGAACACATTGGTTACCATACGTCCGAAAGCGCTGTAAGGCTCCAGCAACCCCAGCACCACGGTGAAACCGCAGAAGAAGGCAATAGCCGTGACCGCCACCACCGCCCAGCGCAATACGTTCCTGGCAGGGGAGAATCGGAAACGTTTCTTCTTCTTCGCCGTCTTTTTTGAAATCCAGTTCACTACGTCCTGAAACACGCCCATCGGGCAAATCACCGAGCAGTAGATACGTCCCAGCAACAGCGTCAGCACTATCAGACTAATCAGTATAATAAGGCTGAGCGATATCAATGCCGGCACAAACTGTATATGTGCCAATACATGAAACCGGTTAGGCAGTATGTCTGCAAAGTCCAGAAAGTAGAACGTTATCAGCCCGAAGAACAGGACTGATAACGTGATTCTTATTTTTTTCAACATGATCCCTTGATATATGTCCGTTTAGATCTTGATACGTTTGATGTTCAGCTTATCCAAATCCATCGTACCCAGTTTCAAAGCCTGACCGTTGGCAAGGTGCCCCACGGTGTCGAGCGGCATATTGCGCACCTGGTTGAAGAATTTTGCCGCAGCCGTGTCCACAGCTACGATATCTTGCGAAACAAACAAACCTTTTGTCAGCACCACGTCCGAAGCCGAGCGGCCTCGCGGACCGTTGGTCTGCATCAGGCGGTAGGCATCCACTACGTTCAGCACGGCTTTCTTCTGCAAGGTGCAGATGTCGGCAATACATTGTTGCAAGTCGTTCTGATGGAAGAAACCGCGGTCCCACACAATGCCCATGTGATTCTTCATCGACATGGTCAGATTGGCGCCACCGTGGTTTTTCAGGATGGGCACGTTGATCCACACGTCGCAGTTCAAGATGGCTTCGTGCACTTTGGCACTCTTCATCTTCTTGCCTTGCGGCAGTTGCACGGTGCGATAATAGCTTTCCAGATGGGCAGGCATCACCTTGGCGCCCGCAGCTTTGGCGGCAGCTTCTATGCCGCTGTTCTTATAGCACTTCTGCCAGTCGTCGCAGGTGTGGTCGAATACGGTCACCTCTTTGGCTCCGGCGGCAAAGCATTGTTTTATAATTTCGGTCACCAGTTTGGGATTGGTGTTTCCTGCCAGTTCGGGCACTTTATCCCAGCCGATATTGGGTTTCACCACTACCTTCTGTCCCGGTTTGATGAAGTTCTTCATTCCGCCCAGTTCGGCAATGGCGCGGCGGAACATCTCATCCGGTTCGCCACCCATCACGGCTACCATATCTACTTTATCACCGCCGGCATTGGTAAAGGTCTGAGCCAGTACATCCATTGCTTTCGATTGCTGTACTGTCACCACTGCTCCGGCTACTGCCAATGTCTTTAAAAAATCTCTTCTCTCCATAAAGCTCGTTTTTGTTTTCAGGTATTTGTTTTTTATAGTATCCAGGGGAACTTGAAGCAAGTCTCGTCATACAGAGCGTAGTCGGCTGTGCCGTTCACTGCAAATGTCTTGATTATTTTCGCTTCTTTCAGCAACTCACGGGCCAGGCGGATGGTCGAGCCGGTCTTGATGCGGTCGTCCACCAGCAGAATGCTTTTCCCTTTGAAGTCAAAGTCAACCGGAGCCAGCAACTTGGGAGCATCGTATTTGGGATGTTGGTATTCATCCCGCAGGTTGATGCGCAGCAGATGTACTTCCTTTTGCAGGCGTTGGTTGATGATGCCTGCCGGAACGATTCCGCCATTCGCTATCGCTACGATGAGGTCGAAATCATCGTGGAACTCGATGGTGCGGAAGCGCTCCAGCACTTCTTCCATTGTTTTAGCCATAGGACGTATCTGCTTTTAGAGTTTGGCAATGGCTTTCAGCAAAGCATAGCCTCCGAACCACTGGATCAGCATACCCGGAACGCCCATGCGGAAGTCCTGCACAGCCAAGTAGAAGCTGCCGCTCAAAGCCCATTCAAAGGCAGTGCCGATGATCTGGTAGGAGAGCACCACGCCCAGCAGAGCCAGCAAAGACACGTTCTTGGCATAGCGCGCAGCCAGGGCGGCGGCACCTGCCAGCAATCCCGATTTAATCAGTATGGCGGGTAATACGGCAGCGGCAGGCATTGCAAAAAGCAACGAGTTGATGACCGGAGACAGCACAGCCGTCAGCAGCCCTACACGGAAACCGAATTTGTAGGCGGCAATCAGTGTGAAGAAATAGATGGGCAATAACGTCGGTCCGCCGGCAGGAACCAGGTGGCAGAGCTGTGGCAGAGCGATGTTTCCTACTACAAACAAGAGGGCAAACAAGTACGTCTTTACGTTGCCGAAAGACAAGGAATAAAGTTTAGCTGATGTTTTCATTTATATACAATTAAGTGGTTAGTGATAAATCTATCTTAAATTAGACTATGGGGATGGCAAAAGGTTTAAATCTTCACCAATTCATAATCCATTGTCCCCAGTCCTATCTTCTCGGCGTGGCGCAGTCCGGCCAGCCAGTCGGTATCGGGGTGTATCAGGTGGAACTTGTCCTGACCGCACAGGTCATCGTGCTCGTGCTTGGCGGCCAGGCAGTTGTTGTTGTGCAGCACCGGTGCCTGAATCACCATATCCGCACAAGCCATGTCCAGCGCCACGGGGTCTGCCGATGCCAGTATTCCCAGGTCGGGTATGATGGCGGCGTCGTTGTGGTTCCAGCAGTCGCACTCGGGCGAAACGTTCATGATGAAGCTGATATGGAAGTGGGGCTTGCCTTTCAGTACGGCAAGGCTGTATTCCGCAATCTTGTAGTTCAGGCGTTCGGAGGTATCGTTATCACCCATCACGGCGCCTTCATATTGACAAAGGGCAACACATTGGCCGCACCCCACACATTTATCGTAATCAATTTTCGCCTTGCGTCCGGCATCCAGATGCACGGCATCGTGGGCACAGTGTTTTACGCAGATATTACAGCCGATACAGTTCTCCGTATCTATTTTGGGCTGCGAGGCAGAGTGCAGTTCCAGTTTTCCGCCCACGCTGGCGCAACCCATTCCGAGGTTCTTCAGCGCACCGCCGAAGCCCGCCTGTTCGTGGCCTTTGAAGTGGTTCATGCTGATTATGACGTCGGCGTCGGCAATGGCGGCGCCTATCTTGGGCGCTGCGCAGTATTCCCCGTTCAGGGGTATCTCGCGGTAGTCCGTGCCTTTCAGACCGTCGCCGATGATAACCTGGCACTGTGCCGATATGGGGTTGTATCCGTTTTCCATCGCGCTCTGCAAGTGGTCTACGGCGTTGGCGCGCCGACCGGAATACAGGGTGTTACAGTCCGTCAAGAAAGGTTTCGCACCGAGGCTGCGCAGCAGGTTTGCCATGCGCGCGGCATAGTTGGGACGGAGGTATGCCAGGTTTCCTGGTTCTCCGAAGTGAATCTTGATAGCGGTGAAGCTATCTTTAAGGGGTAGTTGTTCTATACCAGCCCGCTTTAGCAGGCGTTCCATCTTGTCCAGCAGGTTGGACGTAGGGGAGGTACGTAAATCTGAGTAATATACTTTTGCTTTTTCCATGATTTGAATGATAGTCGTTTGCAAAAATAGTAGATTTATTCAATATTCATAGGCATACAGCTAAAAAAAGTAGGGAAATCCCTTCTTTTTATTAGGGTTAAACGCAGGTGCATCTCCATTATTCTGTCTACCTTTGTCGCAAACAATAAAACTAACTAAGATGAAAGTAATCAGACAAACTATTATGGCACTGGTCATCGCAGCAAGTTGCGCCGGCTGTTCCAGTCTTTTCTACGATGCCAAGACGAGCGTACTGCAACAAATCCACAAGGGGATGAGTAAGCAGGAGGTAACCGAACTGCTGGGTGAACCCCAATATCGCCGTTTCGACCCGGAACTGGAAGAGTGGGAGTATTATAAAAACCTGTCATCCAGCGGATATACTACCGTTATCGTGACCTTTGAAGGAGATAAAGTCTATGCGCTCGATTCGTTCAGCGATCCCCGTCCGCCTGCTCCCCCGGTGGTTGTCACTTCACCGGATGTAACTGTCAGCACTCCCGGCAATCCTTCCCATTCTCACGGCAGAGGAATGCGTGCCGCCGATTTCCAGAAGTTATACAACGACGTGAAGTCCCGTCCTTTCACGGACGACAAGTTCCAGATGATGCGCGAGGCTTCTGTCAACAACCGCCTCAGTTGCGGCCAGTGTGCCACCTTGATGTCGCTCTTCACCTTCGACGACGACAGGATGAAGGTGCTGAAAATGTTCGCTCCCAACATCGTCGACCGCGAAAACTACGAAGAGGTACTCGATGTGCTTACTTCCCTTTTTAAGAAGGATGATGCGAAGAAGTTGCTGAAGGTAGGGGTGTATAAATAGTGCAGCTTATAAAAACTAAAAAAACTATCTGAACTTTATAAATGCCCCGGATTCGGTGGCGGCGGTTCCGTCAGAATCGTCGCCGCATCGAAGCAGGGGCATTGTTTGATCCATTCCTCCGGTTCTATCTCGCCGTTGTGATTCAAGTCGGGGCTGAGGTCGCGATGACCGCAGAGGCGGGCGTCGGGGTAATCCCTTAACAGGGTCATGACAAGGACACGGAGGGAATGCCGTTGAAAGGGGGTGCGGGTATCGGCGGGACGGCCGT
>JAUUPT010000114.1 GCA_030843315.1 Bacteroidaceae bacterium
TATCTTTGCACTGTGTTTTTCATAGTATTAGATTTAAGGTTAACAAAGGTTGGAGTACAGCGGTACTCCTTTTTTTATGTCCATACCTCTCATGTGGTCTAAAAGTTCTCCCTTTATGCACCTCTCCGAAACACATCATCTGCTCGATAAAAACACATCATCTGTTTGCCCCAAACGCATGGTCTGTTTACCCCAAACGCATCATCTGTTTACCCTAAACAGACCATCTGTTTCGAAAGGATTCAATCTCTCTGATATAAAGTATCAAAATATTAAGTACCTTTACGGAAAATCACCAGAATTGTATAACACAATAGCATTAGAGACCTATGGATATACACACATTCATCACCAATTATCAGGAAGCATTCGGCAAGCATGCCGAATTACCTATTGCCTTTTGGTACTCAGACCAGGCGGAAGCACCGGCCGAAAAAGTGAACGGTTGCCTTTTTAAATGTATGAAGCAAGTAAGAGGCGGAAAGATAGTCAGCCTCAATGCCGAAACAATCACCTGCGGCGGCGGCAAACTATATACCGGTTTTGCAGATATGCAGGAACGTATTCCGGGATTTGTATCCCTTAAAGAGAAATACAAAAAGACACCTAAAATGGTAATCGACTTCATAGAAGAAATGCAGATGCCAAAGACGGATAAAACTTATCTGCACTTTGCCCGTATTGACCTAATAGCATCTTTCGATGAAGTGGAAGGAATCTTTTTCCTAGCAACCCCCGATATACTATCCGGACTCGTAGCATGGACATGTTTCGATAATAATGCACCGGATGCCGTAGCAAGTCCATTCGGTTCGGGCTGCTGTTCTATCATCACCCAAGCTGTGGTAGAGAACAAAAAACAAGGAAGAAGAACCTTCCTGGGATTCTTTGATCCCTCCGTTCGCCCATACTTTGAGGCTGATTTACTGAGTTTTACCATCCCGATGTCCCGATTCAAAGAAATGTATCATACGATGCGGGAAAGTTGCCTGTTCGACGCACACGCTTGGAAAAAAATCAAGGAAAGAATAGCACTGACCCAACCGGGCGAAAAGTTTGCCAAGCCTTCTCCGGTTTCATTCCCTATCCTTCCCGATATCCTTTTGCGTGAAGTCAGAATAGAAGATGCAGCTGCGATATATCATGCCATCGATACCCACCGTGATTATCTGAGAACCTGGCTGCCGTTTGTAGATAATATGCATTCCGTTGCCGACGAAGAAGCCTTCCTAAAAACTGTGCTCTCCGTCCCTGCCGAACGCTATGAGCCCGTATTCGGCATCTGGAACGACCGCAATGAAATCTGCGGATTGATAGGTTTTCATTTCTCCGACTTCGCCAATCACCGTACCGAAATAGGTTACTGGCTATTGCCCGAATATCAGCATCGGGGTATCATGACCCTCAGTGTCCGTGAATTGTGCCAATGGGCGGTAAAGGAGAAAGGCATTAAGCGCATACAAATCCGCTGCGCCACAGGTAATGTTGCAAGCAATGGCATCCCCATCCGCCTGGGCTTTCATCTAGAAGGCACCGAACGTGCAGGAGAATTACTGGCCTCGGGAGAATATACAGATATATATGTATATAGCATCTTGAAAGAAGAAGTATTGAAAAATTAAACTAATAGCTAATATGGAACAGGAAATTCAACTCAACGACCACAACAAACAGGAGTATCCGCCCATGCATACCACCGAACATATCATCAATCAGACCATGATAAGACTGTTTGGCTGCGGACGCTCCGTATCAGCACACATAGAAAGGAAAAAGAGCAAACTGGATTATCGGCTCACTGCATGCCCTACCGAAGAAGAAGTGAAGAAGCTGGAAGAAGCGGTAAATGAAGTGATAGCACAACATCTGCCCGTAACAACAGAGTTTATCGCACAAGAAGAGGCAGCAGGAAGATTTGATTTAGAGCGCCTGCCGGAAGATGCTTCGGAAACGGTGCGTGTGGTGAAGGTGGGAGATTACGACGAATGCCTCTGCATCGGCGTGCACGTTGCCAACACATCCGAAATCGGAACTTTCAAAATCATCAGCCACGACTGGGACGAAGAGAATAAACGTTGGAGAATGCGTTTTAAGTTAGTCTGAAACACAATCGGCTCCAATAAAAAAATCATTGCCGGAACTAAGCATCCGGCAATGATTCTAATTTATCTGTTACTTCTACTATTACTGAGTTTATTCGCGTGAAGAGAAATACTTCAGGAACTGCGTACGCTCAAAGGTATTGACTCCCTTCGGATCATTCATATTCAGAATGCCCTTGAACTGGTTGATGGTTTCCATACCCTTGCGATCCATCCATAAGCTGAGGAAGCGAGTGTACTCTCCAATCATTGAAACAGAGTTCTGATAAAGCGCACTGCATATTTCCACTGCCGATGAACCTGCTAATATCGCCTTGACAACTCCCTCGGGTGAGTGGATGCCGCCGGAAGCAGCATAATCCAGGTTAGTTACGGCTGCCGAAGCAATGCCTATCCAACGAAGCACCTTAGACAGGTCGGCTTCATTACTGAATACATTGCCGGCAATTTGCGTAATCTTCTCAATATTGATATCCGGTTGGTAGAAACGATTGAACATCACTATCGCAGCAGCACCGTTGGCATACAGTTGATCGATAAGTGCTATCGGATTAGTCAGATTGTCACCCAACTTCATGATGACAGGGATCTTGACCGTTTTCTTAATGTGACTTAAAATGTCAATGTGGCGTTGTTCAAAAGAACCATAAGTATATTGCACATCTGTTTGCAATGCCAGGATATTGATTTCCAGCGCATCTGCACCGGCTTCTTCTATTTTGGTTGCAAACTCTATCCAGTCGGCATCCTGATAACAGTTGATACTGGCAATGATAGGTATATTGCAAACTTTCTTGCTTTCCTTTATCAAGTTCAGATATTCGCCCAGCTTATGTTCGCGGATATATCCTACGAGATAATCGCTGCCTTCGGGATACATATTCGGGTCGCCCAGCCAGTCGGCTTCCATCATGATCTGCTCTTCAAAAAGCGATTTGAGTACGATGGCACCTGCACCTGCCTCACATAGTTTCTGGTTTTTTGATGCGCTGTCTGTCAGTCCGGAACTGCTGATAATAATAGGGTTTCTTAGCTTCAACCCTGCAAAAGTAGTTTCTAATGTTGCCATGATAATGAAATTTAATAGTTTCTTTCTCCAAATATTTTGCTTCCTACGCGTACTAAAGTGCTTCCGGCTGAGACGGCTTCGCGGTAATCGTGAGACATTCCCATGGATAACTCCTTGAACGAATCTGCATCAGCAAACCAGGTGGCTTTCACTTCTTGGAAGAAGCTACTTAATGAACAAAATTCAGCTTTGATTTGTTCGACGTCATTTGTGTTCGTTGCCATACCCATCAGCCCGCATATCCGTATGTTCTTCAACTCTTTCCACTCACCGGCTGCCAGCATTTCGCGGCATTCGTCAAAGCTGAACCCGAACTTGGTTTCTTCGCGTGCAATGTGCAGTTGCAGGAGGCAGTTCACTGTCCGCCCTGTCTTTGCAGCCTGTTTATCGACTTCTGCAAGCAGCTTGTAGGAATCTATGCCATGAATCAGCGCCACATAGGGAGCAATATATTTTATTTTATTGGATTGCAGATGTCCGATGAAATGCCATTCGATGTCTTTAGGCAGACTTTCGTACTTGGCAGTCATCTCCTGCACCTTGCTTTCTCCGAACACACGCTGCCCGGCACGATATGCTTCTTCTATCGCCTCATTGGGGTGAAATTTGGAAACAGCTACCAGTCGTACGCCTTCGGGCAGTTCACTCAGTACTTGTTTTAGATTCTCTGCAATACTCATAATCAAACTTCCGGTTTATCATTCGGTTCTGCACTGTACGGATATACATCCATGATAGCAGTTTCTGCTACGGATGCAATCTGATAATCCGCCATCGTGCCTTTCATGCCTTCGTCCAGTTTCTTCACTGCATCGCGCAAGTCAGCAGCTTGTACCAACACCTGGGTAGAGGTTTTCTTCTCCGCCCCACTCTTTTCGTCCAGCGTAACGAACACCAGTTTGCATTTGAACCAACGGTCGGCAGCGTCTTCTTCACAAGGAAACAATTCGCTGTAATTGGCACGTTTAATGTCTGATACGGTAAATTCACCCGAAATGAATGGAGTCATTTCTTCGATGATACGTGCTTCCGCCTCTGTGAAGCTGAGAGCATCTACAAGATAGGGTTCAGTCACTTTCTTATTCATACCGTTCTCCATTGTCTTCTCATAACGTATCTTACACTCAAACCATGTATGCATTGCCATAATTCTCTGTTTTTAAATTAATTGTTTTATTATTTAGTTGCCTATATGTCTCTTATCTTCCCACATACCCGACAAAAGGTGCACAAAGATAATGGAAACCAAAAGCAAGCGCAAATTTATTTGTATTTTGTTGCACTGACAATGCTACATCTTTAAATAGAAATCGCGTGTCAAGGCAATATATTCAGGCGTATATTCATTGTGCTCCACTTCTATACAGAAGCTATCTTCTATACATTTTTTATCTTCGGGGCTAAAAGTCAATAATACCCTGCGACACGGCTTGCCGGGTTTGGTAAAGACACGTGTGCGATGTGCCGGATACAGCCCATGAGTCCAAGCTGTATCTATTACCGCATCTTCTACTTCGGATGGAATTACGATACTTATCTTTCCATCTATCGAAAGCAAGTGTGATGAATGACGGAATAACAGATCATAATTTAGTCCGCCCGTGTGCCTCGCCATCCGGCGCTGCTCGTCGGGGCACTTCAAGGCATCTACAAAGTATGGAGGATTAGAAACAATGAGGTCAAACTTCTCTTCCGATTGATAATTTCGGAAATCAGTACATACCACTTCTATTCTATCCGCCCACGGGCAACGCTGGACATTTTCCATAGCTTGCTCTGCAGCGGCAGTGTCTATTTCAAGTGCAGTGATTCTTGCCTGTTGGTTTCGTTGAGCTAATTGTATGGCAATTAATCCGGTACCTGTACCTACATCAAGTATACGTTTAGCATTATCCGCAGGTGCCCATGTCCCTAATAGTACGCCATCTGTGCCAACTTTCATCGCACATTTGTCGTGATATATGGTAAATTGTTTGAACTTAAATACAGAATTTGACATATTAACCTCCTTTAATCGGCCTCAAAAATAATCAAAGGAGATAGAATTGATGCTAAATTGGCACTGTTTTTGTCTTTTTAAAGGGTGAAGAACGTCTATTTATGAAGAAATAGCTTAACTTTGCAGGCGCTTTATGTGTCTGCCAATATGACATAACTAAAAAGAAAGAAATGAAGAAAAGAAATTACCTAAGTGATATTGAAGATAATAGTGGAAACGCTTTCTCTGTAATTGCTGATTTTGAGGGAAATGAAGAACAACTGATGGATATTGAAGTAGATGAAATTCTGCCCATACTGCCTCTTCGAAATATGGTTTTATTCCCGGGCGTATTTATGCCGGTATCTATCGGAAGAAAGTCTTCCCTCAAGTTAGTGCGCGAAGCGGAAAAGAAAAATCTATATATAGCTGTAGTATGCCAAAAAGTAGCCGAAACGGAGGCTCCTTTGTTTGAAGACTTGCATACTATCGGCACGGTAGCCAAGATTGTTCGTGTACTCGAAATGCCCGATCAGACAACCACTGTCATCCTGCAAGGCGCCAAACGTATAGAACTGAGAGAAGTTACAAGCATGGTTCCTTATCTTAAAGGACGTGTAACAGCATTGAATGAGGAACTTCCTGCAAAGAGCGATAAAGAGTTCCATGCATTGGTCGAAGCATGCAAGGATTTGACTGTACGCTATATCAAGTCTTCGGATATGTTTCCGCAAGACTCGGCTTTTGCCATCAAAAACATCACTAACCCGATGTTCCTGGTAGGCTTTATCTGTACCAACCTGCCACTGAAGAAGGATGAAAAGATAGAATTACTGCACATCGACTCACTGCGCGCACGCACCTATCGCTTGCTGGAAATACTAAACCGCGAAGTGCAACTTGCTGAAATCAAAGAGTCTATCCAAATGCGTGCACGTGAAGACATCGATCAGCAGCAGCGCGAATATTTCTTGCAGCAGCAGATCAAAACCATTCAGGATGAACTGGGTGGCGGCGGTCAGGAACAGGAAATTGAAGAAATGCGCAAGAAAGCGGAAATGATGAAATGGAATGAGGAAGTAAAAGCTATTTTCCTGAAGGAAGTGGATAAGCTGGAACGCACTCATCCGCAATCTCCCGATTACAGCGTACAACTTAACTATCTGCAAACAATGCTCAGCCTGCCGTGGGGCACATATACCACGGATAATCTGAATCTGGTTAATGCAGAAAAGACTCTGAACAAAGACCACTATGGCTTGGAGAAAGTAAAGGAACGCATCTTGGAACATCTTGCCGTACTGAAGTTGAAAGGTGACATGAAGTCTCCTATCATCTGTCTATATGGCCCTCCGGGTGTGGGAAAGACGTCTTTGGGACGCTCCATAGCCGCTGCCTTGAAGCGGAAATATATCCGTATGTCCTTAGGTGGTGTGCACGATGAAGCAGAAATCCGCGGACACCGTAAGACCTATATCGGTGCGATGCCGGGGCGAATCATCAAGAGCCTGATTAAAGCCGGTTCTTCCAATCCGGTATTTATCCTGGATGAGATAGACAAAGTGAGTGCCGACCGTCAGGGAGATCCCTCTTCGGCCCTTCTCGAAGTGCTTGACCCGGAACAGAACACTACCTTCCATGACAACTTCCTGGATGTGGATTTTGATTTATCCAAGGTGATGTTTATCGCTACGGCCAATAATCTGAATACCATCCCCGGCCCGCTGTTGGACCGTATGGAATTGATCGAGGTAAGTGGATATATAACCGAAGAGAAGATTGAAATTGCCCGCCGCCATCTGGTTCCCAAAGAACTGGAAGCCAATGGCATGAAGAAGAACGATATCAAGATTCCGAAGAATACACTGGAAGCCATTATCGAGAACTACACTCGTGAAAGCGGTGTGCGCGAACTGGAAAAGAAGATAGGAAAGATTCTTCGTAAGTCAGCCCGCCAGTATGCTACGGATGGCTATTTTGCCAAAACAGAAATCAAACCGGGAGACCTGTATGACTTCCTCGGAGCTCCGGAGTACACCCGCGACAAATACCAGGGAAACGAATATGCCGGCGTGGTAACAGGTTTGGCATGGACAGCTGTAGGAGGCGAAATCCTTTTCATAGAAACCAGCTTGAGTCGTGGAAAAAGCGGACGCCTGACGTTGACCGGAAATCTGGGCGATGTAATGAAAGAGTCAGCAATGCTGGCACTGGAGTACATCAGAGCTCATGCTTCGCTGTTGAATCTTAACGAGGAAATCTTCGATAACTGGAATATCCATGTCCATGTACCCGAAGGCGCCATCCCTAAAGACGGTCCCTCTGCCGGTATCACGATGGCTACTTCCCTCGCTTCCGCCCTTACCCAGCGGAAAGTGAAAGCCAACCTTGCCATGACAGGTGAAATAACGCTTCGCGGCAAAGTGCTTCCGGTAGGCGGCATCAAAGAGAAAATCCTGGCTGCCAAGCGTGCCGGCATCAAGGAGATTATCTTAAGCGAAGAGAACCGTAAGAATATAGAAGAGATACAGGAAATATATCTGAAAGGACTGACTTTCCACTATGTGAAAGACATTAAGGAAGTGTTTGCCATTGCGCTGACTGACGAGAAAGTAGCCGATGCCATCGACCTGTCCGCTAAGAAAGAAAAGACTGAAACGAAAGCAGAATGACATTTGAGTTACAACATACAGACAGCAAGACGAATGCACGTGCCGGACTGATTACGACCGACCACGGCCAAATAGAAACCCCTATCTTCATGCCGGTAGGTACAGTGGGAACTGTAAAAGGCGTGCATTTGCCCGAACTGAAAGAGGACATCAAAGCACAGATTATATTAGGTAATACCTATCACCTTTATTTACGTCCGGGACTGGAAGTAATAGAAAAAGCCGGTGGACTGCATAAGTTCAACGGCTTTGACCGTCCTATGCTGACGGATAGCGGCGGTTTCCAGGTATTCTCACTGTCCGGCATCCGCAAGTTGCGCGAAGAAGGTGCGGAATTCCGCTCACACATCGACGGCAGCAAGCATATCTTTACGCCGGAAAAGGTGATGGATATCGAGCGTACCATCGGTGCAGATATCATGATGGCCTTTGATGAATGCCCTCCGGGAGATTCGGATTATGAATATGCCAAGAAGTCTATGGGACTGACACACCGCTGGCTCGACCGTTGCATCCAGCGATTCAACGAAACGGAGCCGAAGTATGGATACCGGCAAGCCCTGTTCCCTATCGTGCAAGGCTGTGTATATAGAGATTTGCGCACCCAATCCGCCGAGTTTGTCGCTTCCAAAGGAGCCGAGGGCAATGCTATCGGTGGACTGGCGGTAGGCGAACCCGTAGACAAGATGTATGAGATGATTGAATTGGTGAACGGGATACTACCCAAAGACAAGCCCCGCTATCTGATGGGCGTAGGA
>JAUUPT010000115.1 GCA_030843315.1 Bacteroidaceae bacterium
TAATTTTGGGGATCAATCTTCAGCAAGCGCTCATAGTCCGCCCTTGCAAAACTATAATTACGCTGCTGCATGTAGATATATGCACGCATCAACAAAGCCTCCAAATTATCCTTGTCTATATCCAAAGCCAAAGAATAGTCAATCCTTGCCAACTCATCTTTGCCCTCTTCAAGATAGAGAGCAGCACGGTTCAGCAAGATGGGCACGGCACGCGGCGCAATATTCAGCGCAAGCGTATAGGATTCGAGAGCCTGTTCGTACTGATGTTGGCGACGCTGTATCGTCCCCAGATTAGAAAACAACAGCGCATTATGCGGATTGGAAGGTTCCAGTTTCAATGCTTGCAAAATATACTCTTCAGCCTGCGACAAGCTATCTTGTTCCGTCGCAGCAATAGCGCGTTCACTTAGCTCCTGATAAGTTTGCGAAAAAGCAGGAAGAGCCATTGCACTGCACACAAAGAAAGAAAGGATAAGATTTTTCATAACGGTTCAATTAGTAATCCAGAGGATAGGTATCAAAAGCGAACAATTCCGTCGACAAATACCGTTCTCCCGTATCAGGCAACAAGGCAACAATCATTTTGTTCGCAAACTCCGGCCGTTCTGCCAGCAAGCGTGCCGCATAGACTGCCGCACCCGATGAAATTCCCGCCAGCAATCCCTCGGTAGAAGCCAGTTCACGTCCTCCGCGAATCGCTTCATCATCGGGAACCGGGATAACCTCGTCCACCACAGAAGCATCATAAATAGAAGGAATAAAATTAGCCCCGATACCCTGTATGCGGTGCGGAGCAGCTTCTCCTCCCGCCAGCACCGGAGAGGATGCAGGCTCTACGGCAACAATATAAACATCCGGATTCTGTTTCTTCAAAGCTTGTGCTACACCGCAAATCGTACCGCCGGTACCCACACCTGCTACAAATACATCGACCTTTCCATCCGTATCCGTCCATATTTCTTCACCGGTCGTAAGTTTATGCACATTTGCATTGGCAGGATTTTCGAATTGCTGCAATATAACAGAACCTGGAATATTCCCCCGCAATTCCTCTGCTTTGGCAATAGATCCGGCCATACCCGTCAATCCATCCGTCAGCACGATTTCAGCGCCCAAAGCCTTCAACAGATTACGACGTTCCACACTCATCGTCTCGGGCATGGTCAGTATCAGATGATAGCCTTTGATAGTAGCCACCATAGCCAGCCCTACCCCTGTATTTCCACTGGTAGGCTCAATTATGGTAGCACCGGGAATCAGGGCGCCACGCATTTCGGCATCCTCAATCATGGCAAGTGCCACGCGGTCCTTCACACTTCCCGCCGGATTAAAAGATTCCAGTTTAGCCACTATATTTCTTTTCAATCCATATTTATGACTATACTCAGCCAACTCCATCAGGGGTGTATGCCCAATGAGCTCTGTCAGGTTCTTTGCAATTTTTGCCATATCATTCCTGTTTTTATAAGAGAGGCTGTATCAAAATCATTCTGATACAGCCTCGCAAAGGTAGAAAAAATCCTTTTGTTCCTTTATTTCCTTAATAAAGATTAGCGCTTTATGTAATCTACAATCCAGGCGCCCACCTCTTTCGTTCCGTACTTGGCACCACCTTCCACTTGAATTTCCGGTGTGCGTACATTTGAGTCAAGAGACGCATCTACTGCCTTGCGGATCAGTGCACCTTCTTCTTGCAGGTCGAAATACTCGAACAGCATAGCTACGGAAAGAATCTGTGCCAGCGGATTGGCAATGTTCAAGCCTTTAGCCTGCGGCCATGAGCCGTGGATCGGTTCGAACACCGGAGTGCTTTCGCCGGTGGAAGCGGAAGGGAGCAACCCCATAGAGCCGCTGATGCAAGAGCCTTCGTCAGTCAGGATATCGCCGAAGGTATTCTCGGTTACCATCACATCAAAGAATTTCGGTTCCTGAATCATCTTCATGGCAGCGTTGTCCACAAACATATAGTCGGTAGTTACTTCCGGATATTTCGGTGCCATTTCCTGGGCAATCTGTCTCCACAGACGAGAAGAAGCCAGCACGTTTGCTTTGTCTACTACCGTGAGGTGCTTGTTGCGCTTCAGAGCATATTCAAAGCCCACTTTCAGGATACGTTCAATCTCCGGGCGGGTGTACATATTCGTATCATAGGCCTTGTCATTGTCCTGATACTTCTCACCGAAGTACATACCTCCCGTCAATTCACGGATGCAAAGGAAGTCTGCGCCGTCAACAAGTTCTGCACGAAGCGGAGATTTGTGGAGCAGGCATTTGAACGTCTGCACCGGACGGATATTGGCAAACAGTCCGAGTTTCTTACGCATAGCCAGCAAGCCTTGTTCCGGGCGTACTTTGGCAGTAGGATCATTATCAAACTTCGGATCGCCCACCGCCGAGAAAAGCACTGCATCTGCATTCTTGCAAGCTTCGTAGGTAGCTTCGGGAAACGGGTCGCCTACTTTGTCGATAGCATCTGCACCGCAGATGGCATATTCATAGTTCACTTTGTGTCCGAATTTCTCACAAACGGCCGTCATTACGTCTACACCTACGGCAGAAATCTCGGGGCCGATACCATCGCCGGCCAGTACTGCAATTTTAAAATCCATCTTCTTTTTTTATTTAAGTATTTGTTTATTTTATCTTTATCAGCTTGCTTTTTCCTTCATCTAATCCACTCTTTCATATTCGCTCTCTATTATATTCAGCATCTTCACCGTCGCTTTGATGGCTGCCTCCGTCTGGTCGGCATCCAGTCCACGGGTACGGAATACCGTACCTTCAAAACTCCAGGTGATTACCGTCTGCACAAAGGCATCCGTACGTCCGCCGGGGGGGATGGTTACGGCATAGTTTGTCAGCATCGGGAATTTACGCCCCAGCGTCACCTTATAGATCTTTCGCAAAGCGCGTACAAAGGCATCGTACTGACCGTCCCCACTGGAGCTCTCTTCGTACTCCTTACCGTTGATTTCCATTTTCAACGTAGCCATCGGCTTCAGTCCGTAAGCCAGATTCAGGATATAACTTTTGAGGCTGACGCGCTCTTCCATCATATCATGTTTCAAGACATCGGAAACAATATAAGGCAAATCTTCCTGAGTCACCAGTTCCTTCTTGTCGCCCAACTCGATAATCCGTTCGGTAACTTTGCGCATCGCATCCTCGTCCAACTGCAAGCCCAGGTCTTCCAGATTTTTACGAATATTAGCTTTGCCGCTGTTCTTACCCAAGGCATATTCGCGCTTGCGTCCGAAGCGTTCGGGCAACAAGTCGTTACAATAAAGGTTACTTTTATTATCGCCATCGGCATGCACCCCCGCCACCTGCGTAAATACATTTTCACCGACAATCGGTTTATTGGCAGGAATCACGATCCCCGAATAAGATTCCACTACGCGGCTCACATCGTTCAGGCGGCTTTCGTCAATATGTGTGACAGCATCGAAATGATCTTTCAGGATAGCCTGCACGCTGGCAAGCGGAGCATTCCCGGCACGCTCACCCAGTCCGTTTATGGTGGTGTGCAGTCCTTTGCAACCACTCAGCACGGCAGCCAGCACATTGCTCACGGCAAGGTCGTAGTCATTGTGCGCATGGAAGTCGAAGTGGGCGCCGGGATAGCGCTTCACCATCTTCCGCATAAACTCGATGACTTGCAACGGGTTCAGCACACCCAACGTATCGGGCAGCATATAGCGCTGTATATTGGTTTGTATGAGCGTATCCATCAACTGGAAAACATATTCCGGCGAATCTTTCATGCCGTTGCTCCAGTCTTCCAGATAGATATTCACCTCCATATCCTGCTCATTGGCATAGTTCACTACCGTCAGGATATCTTCCAGATGCTCTTCAGGGGTCTTTTTCAGTTGATAGGTGCAATGCTTCAGCGAGCCTTTGCACAAGAGATTAACGACGCGGCAACCGGTGGCATGTATCCAGTCCACCGAGGTATGACCGTCCACAAAGCCCAGCACTTCGACCTTTGGCAACAGGTTGCGCCGGGCTGCCCAGTCACAAATCATTTTCACGGCATCAAATTCTCCTTCGGATACCCGTGCAGAAGCCACCTCCACCCGGTCTACCTTCAATTCTTCCAGCAATAAACGGGCAATCATCAGCTTCTCATGGGGCACAAAAGAGACTCCGCTGGTCTGTTCGCCGTCGCGGAGCGTGGTGTCCATGATTTCTATCTTCGGATGATTATGCTTCATTTTTCTTCTCCCAAGCTTCTATTTTATCTTTGTTTTCTACCAGGAAATCGATGTCATCCAAGCCGTTCATCAGGCAGAGCTTCTTATAGGCATTGATTTCAAAAGTCTCACTCTTGCCCGTGGCCTTGTTGGTGATGGTTTGTTCGGGCAGGTTCACTTCCACTTCCATTTTAGGATTGGCGGCGATGGAGTCGAACAGTTCTTTCAGGAAAGGTTCGCTCACTACCACCGGAAGCACGAAGTTATTCAGTTCATTATTCTTGTGGATATCGGCGAAGAAGCTGGATACCACCACACGGAAACCATAACCGGCAATGGCCCATGCAGCATGTTCACGACTGGAACCGGAACCGAAGTTCTTGCCTGCCACAAGCACTTGCCCGCTGTATGTAGAGTCGTTCAATACAAAGTCCTTGTTCAGCGAGCCATCCGGATTATAGCGCCAATCGCGGAATAAATTGTCTCCGAAGAACTTTTCTTCGCGGGTAGTGGCTTTCAGGAAACGTGCAGGGATAATCTGGTCCGTATCTACATTCTCCAAAGGAAGGGGTACACAAGTACTGGTGATGATATTGAATTTCTGTTTCATTGTTTTCTTACTTTTAATCGTTTACATTAATTCTCTTGGGTCCGTAATCACACCCGTCACCGCCGCAGCAGCCGCTACCAGCGGACTGGCAAGCAGAGTGCGTGAGCCCGGTCCCTGGCGTCCTTCAAAATTACGGTTACTTGTCGATACCGCATATTTACCTGCCGGCACCTTATCATCATTCATTGCCAGACAAGCGGAGCAACCCGGCTGACGAATGGCAAATCCTGCCTCCGTCAAGATCTTGTCCAGTCCTTCTTCGCGGATTTGCTCATCCACCATCCAGGAGCCCGGAACCAGCCATGCCACTACTCCTTCTGCTTTCTTGCGGCCCTTCACAAGGGATGCAAAAGTGCGGAAGTCCTCGATGCGCCCGTTCGTGCAGGCCCCCAGGAACACGTAGTCTATCTTCTTGCCAAGCAATCCCTCACCCGGCTGAAAGCCCATATAGTCCAGAGACTTTTTGAAAGAAGCCTGAGCAGCTTCGCCCATACCCTCGGTAGTCGGGATATGCTGCGTGATGCCCATACCCATACCCGGATTCGTTCCGTAGGTAATCATCGGCTCGATATCCTCGGCAGCAAACCGCACCTCTTTGTCGAACACCGCATCCTCATCGCTCTTCAGCGTTTTCCAGTAAGCCAGCGCCTTGTCCCATGCTTCGCCCTTCGGAGCATATTCGCGTCCTTTGATGTACTCGAAAGTTTTTTCATCAGGAGCCACCATACCGCCACGTGCACCCATCTCGATACTCAGGTTGCACAGCGTCAGTCTGCCTTCCATCGACAAACTGCGGACAGCTTCTCCGGCATATTCCACAAAATAGCCCGTAGCGCCACTGGTTGTCATCTTCGACATCATGTACAGAGCCACGTCCTTGGCAGTCACGCCCTTTTTCAGTTTGCCGTCCACCGTCATGCGCATTGTTTTGGGACGGGTCTGAAGAATACATTGTGAAGCCATCACCATCTCCACCTCACTCGTACCGATACCGAAAGCCACCGCTCCCATCGCACCGTGGGTAGAAGTATGCGAGTCACCGCAAACAATGGTCATACCCGGTAAGGTCAGTCCGCGTTCCGGGCCTACCACATGGATAATGCCGTTCTTCTTATTCAGCATGCCGAAGTGTGTCAGCCCAAAGTCAGCCGCATTCTTAGCCAACGTATCCACCTGTGTCTTTGAGATAGGATCTTCGATCGGCTTGTCTTGATCGTGCGTCGGCGTATTATGGTCGGGCATACAGAAAATCTTCTCCGAGCGGAAGCACTTGATTCCGCGTTCGCGCATTCCGGCAAAAGCCTGCGGGCTGGTTACCTCATGACAATAAAGTCTGTCTATATAAAGCTGTGTGGGACCGTCTTCCACTTTCTGTACCACGTGGGCATCCCAGATTTTATCAAATAATGTATTCATCAGATTATTTATGATTTTACAATTTACTATTTACCATTAAAAAAACATTTCACTAACCATTTTTGTCAGTACTAAAACTTATTGATACAGTCGATATACGCCTCTACAGATGCCGCAATGATATCGGTATTGGCACCGAATCCGTAATAGATACGGTTGTCGTATTCCACCTGCATGTGCACCTTACCCATATCGTCGCTACCCTTGCTGATGGCCTGAATCGTAAATTCTTTCAATGTCATGTGGCGGTCGATAATCTTCTTCAAAGCCTTGATAGCCGCATCTACCGGACCGTTTCCGCTGGCAGCCGCTTCAAACTTCTCACCGGAGATATTCAATCCCAGGCTGGCTACCGAACGAACTCCCACTCCACTGGTCACCTGCAGGTATTCCAACTTGACGCGGTGGTTCTGTGTCCGGTCTACCCCTGCCAATACCAAGATATCATCATCATTGATGTCTTTCTTCTTATCGGCCAGTTTCAGGAATTCCTCGTACACCTTATCCAGATTCTCCTGTTCCAGATCCACACCCAATATCGACAGGCGGTTCTTCAGGGCTGCGCGTCCGCTGCGTGCGGTCAATACGATGGAGTTGTCATCAATACCCACGTCGTGCGGGTCAATGATCTCGTAGGTCTGCACATTCTTCAATACACCATCCTGATGGATGCCCGATGAATGCGCAAAAGCATTACGGCCCACTATCGCCTTATTGGGCTGTACCGGCATGTTCATCAGGCTGGACACCATGCGGCTGGTAGGATAAATCTTCTGTGTATTGATATTGGTTTCGATGTCGATGTCTTTGTGGCATTTGATAATCATCGCTATTTCTTCAAGGGAAGTATTTCCGGCACGCTCGCCTATACCGTTGATGGTAACTTCCACCTGACGGGCACCGTTCAGCACGCCTGCCATTGTATTGGCAGTAGCCATGCCCAGGTCGTTGTGGCAGTGGGTAGAGAGGATGGCATTATGAACACCGTCCACATGCTCCATCAGGTACTTTATTTTCTCGCCATACTCGGAGGGCAGGCAATATCCCGTTGTATCGGGGATGTTCACTACCGTAGCACCTGCTTTGATAACTGCTTCCACCACCCGTGCCAGGTATTCATTATCCGTACGTCCGGCATCTTCGGCATAGAACTCCACATCGTCCACAAACCGGCGGGCATACTTCACGGCAGCTACTGCACGCTCTATAATCTCTTCCCGGTTGGAATTGAATTTATACTTGATATGCGAATCGGAAGTACCGATACCGGTATGGATGCGTTTATGCTTGGCAAACTTCAAGGCATCTGCAGCTACATCAATATCCTTCTGTACGGCACGTGTCAGGGCGCAGATCGTAGGCCATGTCACAGCTTTCGATATTTCAATTACCGAATTGAAGTCTCCCGGGCTCGAAATCGGGAATCCGGCTTCAATCACGTCCACCCCCAGCGCTTCCAGTTGCTTGGCTACCTGAATTTTCTCTACTGTATTCAACTGGCATCCCGGAACCTGCTCACCATCGCGGAGCGTTGTGTCGAAAATAAATAACTTGTCACTCATAGCTTTATTGTATTAATTTATATTCCATAAAAAAAGCCTTTCGCACTTGGAAGTGAGAAAGGCTTTCGTATATCATCGCATCTTACATATACATTCACGCGCAGCACTCACTTCCACTAAACTTTGCCAGTAGAATAATAATACCACACAGTAGAATATATGTAAAATTCTGAATCATCTTCTTTTTTGTTTTAACGATGCAAAGGTAGAGATTATTTCGTATCACACAAATAAATTCGTTACTTTTTTCACGATAAAAGCATCATTTTATAAGTTATCATTCATTTATCACTTAAATGTATCACAAAAAAGGCGTACCTGCCGGCACGCCTTTCTCTTTATGTTTCAGTTCAATACAAGTCCTGAATTACTTCTCTGCACATGGTTTGTCACAGTTGGCACTGTCACAGGCAGCTTTGGTACATTCGGCATCAGCTTGGCAACAAGCCTTCACAGAATCACATTGTTCCGTTTTTGCTGCGCAGCAAGAATCGGCATCAGCAGCACTTGCGTCAGCAGCTTTTTTGTTACCACAAGAAGTCACGGCGAAAGAGAATGCTACTGCTACAGCAGCCAATAAAACTTTAGTCTTCATACTTTTCAATTTGCTTTAAACGTTGATATAAAATTATTCCGAAGGCAAATATAAGAAAAGTTTCCGAAAGTACCAAAACAAGAAAGCCCCCACATCTTTCGACGTGGAGGCTTCTTCTAAAACGGCGA
>JAUUPT010000116.1 GCA_030843315.1 Bacteroidaceae bacterium
ACCTCCGTACAAAAGCTGTGCTCCTGTTACGAACCATACTTCATATTGATCAAATGCGTTCATATCCTTTTAATTTTTAATTTATAATTTTATTGTCCATAATAAGCGTTCGGGCCGTGCTTGCGGCTGAAGTGCTTCTCTACAAGCAGCGGGTTCATCGTCAACTTGGGGTTGACGGCATAGGCTATCGAAGCCATCTTTGCCACTTGCTCCATTACCACTGCATTGTGCACAGCATCGGCAGCATCCTTTCCCCAGGCAAACGGGCCGTGATTCTTTACCAGCACTCCGGGCGTGTGCACCGGGTTCAAACCTTCAAAGCGTTTCACGATTACGTTTCCTGTTTCCAGTTCGTAGGCGCCTTTCACTTCTGCCTCCGTCATATCTGCCGTGCAGGGGATGGCATCGTGGAAGTAGTCGGCGTGTGTTGTCCCGATGTTCGGAATGTCGCAGCCTGCCTGTGCCCAGGCAGTGGCGTAAGTGGAGTGCGTATGTACCACTCCGCCTATTTCGGGAAATGCTTTGTACAGCACTACATGGGTCGGTGTATCCGAAGACGGCTTCAAGCGGCCTTCCACCACTTTGCCGTCAAGGTCTACCACTACCATGTCTTCTGCTTTCATGTCGTCATAACTCACTCCGCTGGGTTTGATAACCACCAGTCCCGTTTCACGGTCGATGGCGGATACATTGCCCCAAGTGAAAATGACCAGACCATGCTTCACCAACTCAAGGTTGGCATGGAATACTTTTTCTTTCAGTTCCTCTAACATAACTGTTTATAGTTTAAACTTAGGCGCCTTGCGATAGGCTTTCTCATTGAACTTATACAATGCCGCACCGCGCTTGGAGCCTGTCTTGTCAATCTTATCCGTTTTCTCAATGTAGTCCATTTCGGCTATCCGCTTGCGGAAGTTACGCTTGTCGATAACTTCGCCATAAATGGCTTCGTACAGGCTTTGCAACTGCGACAGCGTGAACAGCTTAGGCAGAAGGTTGAAGCCTATCGGTTCGGTAGATGCTTTCTGCTGCATCAATGCCCGTGCCTGCTCCACCATTTGCGGATGGTCAAAGATAAGGTCCGGCAAATCGTTGATGTTCACCCAGAAAGCATTGTGCTGCTGCACCAGTTCCCGGTCGTACTCATTGATATTGATCAGTGCATAATAGGCGATGGAGATAACCCGTTCGCCCGGATCACGGCCAATTTCACCGAAAGACCCGACTTGTTCCATATATACATTGTTCAATCCGGTCAATTCATTCAGAACCCGCTTGGCACCATCATCCACACTTTCGCCTTCTTGCACGAAGCCACCCATCAGCGACCACTCGCCCATTGCCGGCTCAAAGTTGCGTTTCAGCAGTAACAAGCTCAATTCTCCTTCGTTGAAACCGAAGATAATGCAGTCTATGGCTACGTAGAACTTCGGATTTGAACTGTAATAATTACTCATAGTCTTCATTTTATATTGTTAGACCGAATGAAGGGAGGCTTCTTTCGGTTACCAGAAATACCAATAGAAGGAAGCTGTGATGCCCAGGATAATGATACTGTGAATTACATCCCACTTGTTCCAGCTGGCACGTGTAGCAGCCTTTTGTTCGGGTGTGGAGGTTCCGAATACCAGTCCCTGTATCTTCTCGGCGCTTGGTGCTTCTGTTGCCAGACTCACCAGGATAACCACCAGGATACAGAACAGGAACATCCATCCGCAGAAGAACAGCCAGTTCATATCATAGAACAGATACTTGAATGTGCCGCCGGCTACATCGCCTGCATTGCTGTAATATACTTTTGCCCCGAGGCGTGTCAGACCGATAATCATACCGGAAATTAATCCCCACATACCACCTTTGGCTGAAGTACGTTTCCAGCAGATACCCAGCAGGAAAGCGGCTGCAATGCCCGGTGCCAGTACGGACTGAACGTCTTGCAGGTAAGTGTAGAGCACATCGCCTACACTTCGCATGATAGGAATCCACAGAATACCCAGTATCACGATAACTACTGTGGCAGCCTGACCGATACCTACCAGCTTCTTCTCAGATGTTTGAGGCTTGAAGCGTTTGTAGAAGTCAATCGTGAACAACATGGCGGATGAGTTGAACAAAGAAGCGAGCGAACTCATCAAAGCTGCCAAAATACCGCAAACTACCAGGCCTTTCACGCCTGCCGGCAATAGTTTGGCTACCAATGTCGGGAAAGCGGCATCTGCATTCGCATTACCATTGGCAAGCAGCGGCAGGAAACCTTCACCGCCGGCGCCGATATATTTCTGATGAAGCGCAAAGGCAATCATACCCGGAATCAAGAACAGGAATACGGGCAACAATTTCAGGTAAGCTCCGAAGATAGTACCGCGGCGTGCTTCCTTTTCATTCTTTCCCGAAAGAACACGCTGCACAATGAACTGGTCGGTACACCAATACCAGAAGCCGATAATGGCGGAACCAATCAATGCACCCAGCCAGGGGAAGTTGGGGTCGCTATTGCTTCTTATAAGCTCTGTCATTGTGTTGCCATAGTCGTTTACGGTGACGGCACCGCAAACTCTCATCATTTCATCCCAGCCTCCCAGCTCTCTGAAGCCGAGTACGAGGATAATCAATGAACCCAGCAAGAGGATAGGGGTCTGGAGTACGGAAGTGTAAAGCACTGATTTCATTCCTCCGAATATGGTATATAGCGCAGTCAGTAGAACCAGCCCGATAGCTGCAATCCAGAAGAAATCAATTCCCCAGAGTTCTTTGATACCGAATACTTGCTGGAAAACAAGTCCGCCGGCATAAACCGTAACCGCAACCTTAGTCAGCACGTAGCTGATTAAAGAAATGACGGACAGTATGGTGCGCGATTGCGAGTTATAGCGACGCTCCAGGAACTCCGGCATCGTGAATACCATGCTTCGTGTGTAAAACGGTACGAATACCCAACCCAGGATAAGAATCATCCAACCCTGTATTTCCCAGTGTGCCATAGCCATTCCGCTGGACGCTCCGGCTCCGGCAAGTCCGATTAAGTGCTCCGAACCGATGTTCGAGGCAAAGATAGAGGCACCGATGGCAATCCATGTTGCGTCACGTCCACCCAAAAAATAGTCTGCCGAGTTGTTCTGTTTCTGTTTGACAACCCAAACGATAATACCTATCAGAGCCAGAAAAAACACTCCGATAACTAACCAATCTAATGTTTCCACGATAAATGTGATTTAAGAGTTACTATTATTTCTCTACCGAGAATTTGAATATACATTCGCTGTTGTATGTTTGTCCCGGCTCCAGAATTACAGAGGGCCACTGCGGATTGTTGGGGCTGTCGGGATAGTGTTGTGTCTCAAGGCATACGGAGGCACGTTTGTTGTAGGTAATGCCTTTCTTGCCTTTTGCTGTGCCATCCAGGAAGTTGCCTGCATACACTTGGATGCCCGGTTCGTTGGTGTATACATCCAGAACAATGCCTGTCTTGGGTGACTGGAGCGTAGCTGCCTTACGGGTGATATCACCCTGGGTGTTCAGTACCCAGTTGTGGTCGTAACCGAGGCCGTTCTTTAACTGTACAAAGTCAGCATCGGAAATCATACGTGCTCCTACCGGAGTCGGCGTACGGAAATCCATCGGAGTGCCTTCTACCGGAGCTATCTCACCCGTAGTCATGAAGGTACTGTCTACCGGAGTATAAGAGTCGGCATCAACAGTCAGCAGATGGTCGGCATTGCTGGCTGCATCTCCGTCGAGGTTGAAGTAGGAGTGATTAGTCATGTTGATAACTGTCTTCTTATCTGTCGTTGCTGTGTATTTTATGTCTATGGCATTATCATCCGTCAACTTGAACAGAACTTTTGCCGTCACATTTCCGGGGAAGTTTTCGTCACCATCCGGTGAAATGCGGATTAACTCCAACGTAGTATCGTCAATGGGGTTGGCATTATATACCTGGTATTGCCATCCTTTAGGGCCGCCATGCAGACAGTGCCCGAAGTTGTTTATCGGCAGCTGTATGGTATCTCCGTCCAGAACCATTCTTCCCTTGTTGATGCGGTTGGCATAACGTCCGACAGAAGCGCCGAAATCACTTGGGATATTAATGTAATCGTCAACGTTGTCGAATCCTAATACGACATCCTGCATTTCTCCGTTTTTGTCGGGTACCATAATAGATACGATGCGACCTCCGAAGTTAGTGATGCATACTTCCATACCCGCCTTATTCTTTAATGTATAAAGATTGGTTGGGGCATCGTTTACCGTTGTCTGAAAGTTTGCCGGATTAAGACCGGATAACGTGAGTTCCGTTCCTGGCTTTTGATTGCAGGATGCAAGCATTAATGCTGCTATTCCTGCGAATAGAATCTGTTTCTTCATGGCATGTTGTTTTATGTAAATGAGATGTTTATCGTTTGATGGGTGTAAAAGTAACACTTTTATTTGGTGTAATATATACACTCCTGTATGTTATGCAACATAAAACGCAAAAACTGCTTGGAATAAGGGCTTTTCCAAGCAGTTTTCTGTATGTAAATGAACGATTACTTAGACTTTTTACCCCAATAAGTCTTATTATTGCTACCATATCCGGCATAAACAATGGTATGCCTTCTTGGGGTAGCTTCCCAGTCTGTCTCGCGTTGCAGATACAATTCTACACCGTTTGCGGTCAATACCTGGTTTTGGGCATCGTAGCTCCAAGTGGCATCCTTCCATGTACCTGCTGTGATTTTATGGTCGGCAGTCAGAGTCATAACAGATGATTCTTTTTGTTGGTTGTAGCTATACGATAAATCGATATGCTCCCAATCACCCACTAATTCATCTTCTGTGATAGGAACTTGAGGAACGGCACCATAGCGTTCGGGCATTACGACCGGCCAGCCTTGGGAGTCCCATCGTATGGAGCGTACATGCCCCATCATGAGTGCATTGCTATAGGTATTTCCTTCTGCGTTTCCGGGGAAGCGTCCTTGCGAAGCATAATACCAGTTGCCGTTGCCGTCGTCAAACACGGCGCAATGCGAGATACCTACCCAGCCGTAACTGCCGTTGAATTTATAGGGGTGGGTAACGACGGGCAGCATTTCTCCTCCGGATTGGGTCAGGTTGGTGCCGTCTATGCCGAGGTAGGGACCATAGATGTTTCGGGAGCGGCAGACACGGGTGTTGTAGGGGACGTCCAATGCGTCATAAGCTACAAATAGATAATAGTAGCCGGTGGCGGCATTGTAGACGATTTCCGGCCCTTCCGATGCTTGCCAGCGGTTTCCCATTTGCCGGGTGGCAATCAATGAGCCGTATGCGGCAATGTCCTCACCTGTTCCCCAGGGGGCTGGTAGCGTATTCAGCGGTTTTCCTGTTTCGGCGTCTACCTCCAAGGCAGCTATACCGCTGTGCCAGGAACCGTAAATCAGGTAATGTTTCCCATCATTGTCTATCAGGTAGCTTGGGTCGATGGCGTTCCACTTGTAGTAACAGTTCGCCCAGTCGTCGGGCCTGATGTGGAAGTCCAGCCCTTTGTCCGAGGCGTTGGTGATGACATAGCCCTTATCTTCCCAGCCGTTGTTGTTGGCGGGGTTTGAGTTCTCTAATAGACCGATGAAGGCGCGTTCGCCCCAAGATGTAGCTCCGTCCAAATAGCCGGGGCACACAATGGAGTAGTACATACGGTAAAGCCCGTTTCTTACTTTGCGCACGCAGGGTGCCCAGTAACCGAAGTCTGCGGTTTCGGGCGAAACTTCGTTCAGCCCCATTTCCTTGCGGATTTCATTCAACTTCGGAATCACCCAGTCGGGCAGTGACGGCATCACTCCACCTAAGTATTCCCAGTTCACGAGGTCTTTGGAACGTCTGCCGTGGAAGTGTCCGCCGGCTGTATGTGCATTGCCGTAGGAGGCATCTGTCTGATACATATAGTAATATCCGTCTTCGGCCAGCACCACGGTGGGGTCGTGCACGTTTGCCAGGTTCCATTCATTGCGTTGGTTCCAGCCGGATATGCCCACGTAGTAGTCTGGATAGGTGGGGGCCACGTAGTTTTTGAGCTGTTCGTCAATGCCTAGGCTTTCTGTGGTTGCCGTGAGCGCATCCGAGTAAGTGTAACGGCTGTTGCCGTAGACATAAGCACGGATATAGTAAGAGGTATTGCCCATCAAACCGGAAACCGTGGCGCTGAAATTTTCGTCGGCATCTACTACGTTGTCTTTGATGGTTGGATTCTGGGTATTGACACTGTAGCAGAATCCCTTCTTGATAACCTGATTGGTACTGCCGGTGACTGACGAAGAGACAGTCACCGAGGTGGCTGTGGTTGCGGTTATTTCAGGAGTACTTACGGTTACATCACCGTTTTCGATGTCGTCGTTGCTGTCGGAGCAAGCTGCGAAGGTGAAGAGAACCGGCAAGAATATACTGAGGAATAATAGCTTTTTCATTTGTTCGGTGTTAAGAACCATGCCGTTCCTTCTAATAATCAGAGGAAACGGCATGGATGGTATAGAAATTTTGGTTATTCAGCACCGAAGACGATATGACTACTGTCAACGGTCAATGCGAAGTTCAGGTCACTGGGATCCACTGTGTTGATACCCAAATAGTACTGGGTGGAGGTTGTACCTGTAGTACCCTGCATCACTGCCTGAATATCGGCGGTGCTATTGCCGCAGTTGGTCACGTAGACAGTGACTTGGGCTCCATTCATACCGGCAAGCCAAGTGCCCCAGTCGCCTTGTGTTCCGTTGTGAACGCAGGCATCATATCCGTTGCCCCATCCAAAGTTGTCGGCGCGAACCACTGCGTATTCGGTAAGATCGACTTTACGAAGAACCACACAGAAGTTGTTCCAGTTGCCGGCCAAACTGCTGTAGTTGGTGAAGGTAATAGACTTTGTCTTGCCCACAGGTACGTTGAAGTCGTCTGAGAAGGCTTCCCAGAAGGCCGTTGAGTTGTCTTCGGTTCCTACCATGTTGGCTGTGTTGTTCACTACAGAAGCTACAGACTCGGAGACGGTAACTTTTACCGTTGCGGTGATTCCTTCTTCGGCGGTAATGGTAACGGTCTGAGAACCGGTCTTCGCAGGAACGGCAGACAAGCTGAGTCTCACGTTGTCAATGACTCTTGAATCTCCGCTGGCGTAAGTTGCCGTAACCTCCATACCTGTTGGGTCGAAGGCCATCGTCCGGTCCGCCAAAGTCTCGGTAGCTGCCGAGGTGTAATAATAGTATTGTGTGTGCGAGGGTTGGGCAGTCACCTCAATGGATACAATCTTTTCCACAACTTCAAAAGTAGCATTAGCCACAATCGGTTGTTCGCAATTCTCACCCTTAAAGGTCTTGTTGTAGATGGCCACAAGATTTTTCACACCCAGTTGCTCCATATCGGGGATAGCAGAGATATAGAGTTCGGAAGCCGGTATAGTTTTGGTCACTCCCTCTTCAAAGGTAACGATGGCCGAGATATTAGCCATAGCCGAGTCGAGCGGAATACCTACGTTGACCTGGTCGGGTACATTCTGCAGTTCCATCGATACCGGATTTTTGTCTTGGGCAGAAGTAAGGCCACCGATAGGAACGATGTTGGTTTGCAAGAAGTCAATGCACGAACCTTCGGGAACTAAGAAACAGCGGATATTGGTATTGGTCGGGTCTTCGTTCAGATTGGCCTCCTTGTAAGGCTGTGCATAGATTTTAGTCGCCACGCCGTTGGTCATCTTAATGGTGAAAGCACTTTCGCTGGTGCGGTCTACGGTAAGCGTCACCTTGCCGCCCAACTTCTGTACGCCAGCATCTGTATTGCTGGCATCGGGAGATAGAAGCAGCGTGCTTGTGGTGTACTTAAAATAGAGGTTGCCCCATTGCGAGTTATAGCTTAAAGAGTCGCCTGTGGCATCAAAACGGATAGCTCCATATTCAGTGTATCCTTCACCTCCACGATCTATATCGTTAGTGAGAACGAGGGCAAAGTTTTTATAATACGTATTGTCGGCCGGATTGATGTTAAGGTTGAACACCGCATTCCACTTCTGGCCATCGGGTACCACGTAATATTTGGAGAAAGCACTCCAAAAGCCGGAGGTGAAATCCGTACTTCCTATCGTGTACACATCTTCCTGCATACCTTCAAGCACTTCATCCGTATTTTTCTGCGAATTCTCTATAGAGTCTACTTTCTGGGAAATCCAGTCGGGGGCGTTTATATTATAGAGTTCGCCACCCTCACAGCCCGTTAATGCCAGCAATCCCAAGGCTATCGCACAGCAGAAGGATGTTATTTTATTGAGATATTTCATTGTCTTAAATTTTAATAGGTAATGGATTGAAACTTTACTTGCTTAAATCTACAACCGGACGCACTTTCCATCCGCTTTCCCGGAAGTAAGTGGAATTATCTGTACTATAGTTGGCGGAGTTGCCTACCAAATTCGGGTTGTTGTTGGTCAGCTGCTG
>JAUUPT010000117.1 GCA_030843315.1 Bacteroidaceae bacterium
TGCCACCCTGCCATTGCTCGAAGTAGGCGCCAGCATTCGTGAACGCTACCAGGCACAGGCACAGAAGTGCCCCCTGCCCTTCCTATACCGTGCCATGAAGCTCTGCAACGACTGCGACCTGAGCTACCGCGCCAGCAAAAACAAACGACTGCTGGTGGAGCTGACTCTGATACAAGTGGCCCAGCTCACCGCCGAGGAGGACGACGTGGCTCATGGGCGCAGCCCTAAACAAGCTATCAAACCCATATTTACGCAGCCTGCCGCCGCTCAGCAGCCACAGGCCGCCCCCGTTGCCACACCGCAACCGACAACCGCCCCCACTCCACACGCCACCCCCGCCGCAGTGCTGAAGGCGCAAGGAAAAGATGAAAAGAAAGTACCGGTCATGAAAATGTCCGGACTGGGTGTATCCATAAAACGTCCGCGCACGGAAGAAGAACAACAAAAAACTGTTGCCGACAACGTCATCGCCCAACCTGCACCACAACCGGAGGAAGACTACATCTTCAATGAGAGGGATGTAAACTATTATTGGCAAGAATATGCGGGACGCCTGCCCAAAGAACAAGTAGCCATTGCCAAACGTATGCAGAATATGCGCGTCACTTTAGTGAGCGACACCACCTTCGAAGCGGTGGTGGACAACGAAATTGTCGCCAAAGATTTTTCAGCCATGATACCTGCCATGCAGGAGTATCTTCGTGCCCGTCTGAAAAACCGAAAGGTAACAATGACCGTCCGTATCAGCGCACCTGCCGAGAAAGTACGCGCTTACGGACGAGTTGAGAAATTCCAAATGATGGCACAAAAGAATAACGCTTTATTACAGTTAAAAGAGGAGTTCGGGCTGGAGCTGTACTAAGCAATTATAATCCGGAGCAGATCGGTGTAACAAATTGAATGATAAGGATAAAAAAATGAAGTATTTAATTTTTTATTCTATTATTAATGTTTATTTTTGCCAATAATAAACAAAAGAGGCAAACAGAATCATTTGAGAACAAAAATACTCATACTGACATTTATCGGGCAAGTTTTGCTCGCATCTGTCTTTCCAGCATATGCTATTACTAACTCAGAGAAACAGAGAATTCTGCAATCGTTTGTTAGAAGACAAGTCCTTTATGATGACTCTGTATCGGTAGATAGTGTAATAGTGTGGAGCGAACAACTTCTCCCTACCCTGAAATCCGGCAAAGACAAAGAAATATATTTCCTGCTACAGCTTCAACTGGCCAATGCATATACGTTGCGCGGTGATGTCAGTCTGGCTACGGATAGGGCGCAGTTGATGTATGAGGAAGCCCAAACGACGAAGTATAACTTCGGTATGGCAGTCTCCAACCAAGCTATCGGCGATGCCTACAATACCATTGCCAATATGACCGACAAAGCATTGGAATCATACTATGACGCCTTCAATGAATTATCAAAGATTTCGACCCAGCACCCATACAAGACGCGCCTGATGCTAAAGATATCCAATGTACTGCAACGGAAAGGACGCCTGGAAGAAGCTAAGGAAGTACTGGATAGGTTAGAAACAATCTTGCAACAAACTCCTGATTATCCGACTGAATTCTTCTTTTGCATTGAGAAAACCAATTTCGCCATCTCGCACGGGCATATTGCACAAAGTTATCTTGACGAAGCAGCCGCCTGGCTACACAAAATGGATTCCATCTACCAACTTCATCCCGAAAAATTCTACCACTTCCATTTGAGATACGCCACCGCAGCCTATTACCGTGCTATGGGCAATTGGGACAAACAATACTGGAAAAAGGCCTTGAATATTTACTCCGAATTACAAGACGAATACTCCAATAACAAACGCTCCACCTACTACAGATGGACTTCTCAAGAAAAAATCTACCTCTACAAGATACAGGGAATGTCTATGGAAGCCTGCCGGCTCTATCAGGAGTTATATCCGCCGATAGATACGCTGGCATCACAGAACTATATCCGCCAAATCAATACTATAAAGGCCAAATATCAGATAGACAAGATAGAAGTGGCGAGTAATGAAGAGTATGGCAAAATCATCACCAGTATATTGGTAGGCAGTTTAATTTTGCTGGCGTTGTTTTTCATACTTGCCATACTGCTAAGAAGGCAGCGTGAGAAAGTAAAGTTGTCTACCCACAACCTGGCAACTTCGAGGGTCAATGCAGAAAATGCCATGCGCGCCAAAAGCATCTTCCTCTCGAATATGAGTCACGAGATACGCACCCCGTTGAATGCGCTGTCCGGCTTCTCCTCCCTGCTCACCGAAGAAGGATTGGATAAAGAAACCCGCCGCCAGTGCACCGACGTTATCCAACAGAACTCCGAACTATTGCTGAAACTGATCAATGACGTAATCGACCTGTCGAGTCTTGAGTTCGGCAAGCTGCAATTCAGCATTGGCAAGCATGATGCGGTAAGCATCTGCCAAAACGTAATAGATACTGTGAATAAGGTAAAACAGACGCAAGCGGAACTTATATTCCTGACCGAATTAGACAAAATAATAATAGAGACCGACGACTCACGCCTGCAACAGGTCTTAATCAACCTGCTGATTAATGCGACCAAGTTTACCCCGCAAGGCAGTATCACCCTGGAACTGAAAAAGGAAACCGACGACATGATATTATTCTCTGTAACAGATACCGGTTGCGGTATTCCGCGGAATAAGCAAGCCAGCATCTTCCAACGCTTTGAGAAATTGAATGAAAACGCACAGGGAAGTGGCTTAGGACTCTCTATATGCCAACTGATCATAGAACATGTTGGCGGAGAAATATGGATTGATCCGGAGTACACCGGAGGCTCGCGTTTTTGTTTTACGCATCCTATCAATCAGTCTGACGGAAAGGAGGCGGACAAATGAGACGTTTACTCTTTGTACTGTTGACCGCCTGCCTGTTGTTGCCAATACATGCAGAAGACAAGACCTCACACGTCAAGGACAGCTTGCTGCGTGTCTATCTGGCTTCTCCTCCTGACACTACCCGGCTGGAAGTGCTGTATCAGATAGCATTGCTCGACCAATTGTCGCCCACCTTTATCTATTATGAGAATAAGCTGCTGAACGAAGCCACCGCTCAGAAGAACATACGCTACCAAAGTGCCGCCACTTATGCGCACGTCATCTATTACTATAACCAACTGGACCAGAAGCATACGGAGCAATGGATGCACAGACTTGAACGGTTGGCCGAAGACAACAACTACTACTCCCACTACTTCAGAGGGAAAAAGATGCTGATAGAGTTCTACATCATAAACCAAGAGATAGAGTTGGCACTGCAAGAGGCACAGAACATGTATGACAAAGCGGAGAAACTCAATAACCGCGATGGTATGCGCGAAGCTTGCCTCTGCCTGATGACCGGCTACTTCAACACTCTGCGTTATAAAGAGGGACTCACATTCTTGAACAAAGCCTTCGACCTGATGGATTCGGATGCTCCACCCATGACACGGGTTGACTTATTGACCAAAGCAGTCCTGGCTTATTCATACTTACGGGACAATGAGAATCTGCTCCGATACCTTAACGAACTGGAAAGCGCCAAAGATAGTCTGCTAAAGGAACTTCCTGTTGCGGCAACCAACGGATACATCAGCCTGTACCTGCTTATTAATGTGCAATATTCTATATATTACACCCGCATGGAGCAGCCGGAAGAGGCATGGGAATATCTGCAGAAGGCAGAAGAATTTATAGCTCCGAACACGTTCATCCCCTATCGGTTGATACGATTAGTCGCTTACGCTGAATACTATCAGTTGACGAAAGAATATGAAAAAGCCTTAAGCTATTTAGAAGATGCTATCGAGTTGGTAACTCCCTTCTCTGTAGATGATGCTCTGCTTTATGGGCTTCAGAAGGCCGACATATTGGTTAAGATGGGACGCTCGGATGACGCACTGCCACTCTACAAACAGATAACCAAAGCCAAGGATTCATTGTACACAGCCTTCTCTGCTTCGCAAATAGAACAGATACAGAGCCTGTACAATATGGATAAACTAATTATCCAGAAAGAGCAGCGCCAAACGACCTTCCACCGCATATGCCTGTTCATATCTATCATCATCATCATAGCCTTGCTGTTCTTCAACCTGCACACGTATAGAAGCCGGAAGCGCTTGCAGGAAGATGAAAAGGAAATGCGCAAACTGGCTGCCATAGCCGAAGAAGCCAACGAAGTGAAAAGCCGTTTCCTTGCCAACATGAGTTATAATATCCGCATTCCGCTGAACAACGTGGTAGGCTTTTCGCAATTGCTCTCTACGGATACAGAATTGGATGAGGGGGAAAGAAAGGAATACTCCAATATTATCCAAGCCAATTCTAATGAATTGATTCAATTGGTGAACGACGTGCTGGATCTCTCACGCCTGGAAGCCAAGATGATGAAATTCCAGTTGCAAGACTGTAATGTAGAAGAGTGGTACAGCGACCTCAGCTGCATGGTACAAATGCGTAGCGAAGGGTGCATCCAACTGAAACTGCAAGCTGCAACAGGAGATGCGTGCATCCATACGGATGTCAACCGCCTTACACAAATCGTTGGAACTATGTTGCTCTATCCGGATGAGTGCAAAGAGCCACGTGAAGTCCTGATGAAATTGCTCTATCACTCGGAAAAGAAAATTATAACCTGCCGGATTGAGAACAGTCCGATGACCGACCCCAGGTTTATCTCCCAGAAAGTATTGGTACGTCAAAAAATTAACCAACTGTTCTTTGAGCACTTCGGAGGTACTTACCAGACGGAAGAGGCTAAAGAAGGAGAAGTAGCAGCGATATCCTTCACTTATCCTACGCTTTCTTGACCATAGACCATCCTTATTTAGACCTCATACAAATTATAAGTTTTTAATTAAGATTGATAGTAAGTAATGAAGAAAACTGCTATTTTTGCCGAACGAATTAGTACTAATAATAATTTAAATCTAAAAGAAAATGGCTTACGTAATTAGTGACGATTGTATTGCTTGCGGCACTTGCATCGACGAGTGTCCGGTAGGCGCTATCTCTGAAGGCGATATCTATTCTATCGACCCTGAGGCTTGCACTGAGTGTGGTACTTGTGCAGATGTTTGTCCTTCTGAAGCAATTCATCCGGGAGAATAATACAATCCCCTTTAAGGAAAAAAGAGCGGCTCGGTTTCTGAGAAACCGAGCCGCTTATTTTATACACAGAGAATGTATCTTTATTATTTAAGCTCTGCCAATGCTTCCTTCATGCGACGGATAGCTTCCACTATATTTTCATCGCTGGTAGCATAACTCATACGGATACATTCGGGAGCACCGAACGAAGCACCGCCCACGCATGCCACATGAGCCACTTCCAACAGATACATAGCCAAATCATCCGAATCGTTGATCTTACGGTCACCGGCAGACTTGCCAAAGAATGAATCACACTTGGGGAACAAGTAGAAAGCACCTTCCGGTACGTTCACTTCAAAGCCCGGCACTTCTTTAGCCAGTTTCACAATCAGATCACGACGACGTTCAAAAGCCTTACGCATTTCTTCTACCGGAGCTTGCGTGCCGGTATAAGCAGCCTCAGCAGCCTTTTGAGATACGGAGCAAGGACCTGATGTATATTGCCCCTGCAGCTTGTTGCAAGCCTTCACAATCCATTCCGGAGCGGCAATGAAACCGATGCGCCAGCCTGTCATGGCATAAGCTTTGGAAACACCGTTCACAATGACTGTACGTTCCTTCATTTCGGGGAACTGTGCAATGCTCTGATGCTTGCCGATATAATTGATATGCTCGTAGATTTCATCAGCAATTACCACTACTTGCGGATGCTTTGCCAACACGGCAGCCAGTCCGGCCAGTTCTTCTTTGCTATATACAGAACCTGTCGGATTGGACGGGGAGCAAAGAATCAATGCTTTTGTTTTCGGAGTGATGGCAGCTTCCAGCTGTGCAGGCGTAATCTTGAAATCCTGGTCGATGCCGGCAGTTACAATAACCGGCTTGCCTTCTGCCAACTTCACCATTTCGGGATAGCTCACCCAGTAAGGTGCAGGAACGATCACTTCGTCACCCGGGTTTACCAATACCAGAATTGCATTGCAAACCGATTGTTTGGCACCATTGGCACAAGAAATCTGTGCAGCGGTATATTCCAGACCGTTTTCTTTCTTCAATTTCTCTACGATTGCATTACGCAAAGCCGGATAACCCGGAACGGGAGAGTAGCGAGAGAAGTTGTCGTCTATCGCCTTTTTCGCAGCCTCTTTAATGTGGTCGGGAGTATTGAAATCGGGTTCTCCCACACTCAGGTTAATTACGTCTACGCCTTGAGCCTTCAGCTCTGCGCTCTTTTGAGACATAGCCAGCGTCGCAGAGGGCGACAAGCTGTTTAAACGATCTGATAATTGATTCATTATGTTACTATTTAATGGTTGTTGTGCAAATCTGATTGCAAAATAAACGATTTTCTTCGAGATAAGAAAACAAAAAGACAGTTTACTTATTAAAATGAAGCGTATGGCCCATGCGTTCCTTCTTCGTAAGGAGGTAGCGCTCGTTATACGGATTGGGAGTTGTCTCGATAGGCACATTCTCTGTAATCTCCAAGCCATAGGCTTCCAGACCGACACGCTTCACAGGGTTATTGGTCATCAGGCGCATCTTGTGCACTCCAATCTCGCGAAGGATTTGCGCACCGACTCCATAATCACGTTCATCGGCCAGGTGTCCGAGGCAGAGGTTGGCGTCTACGGTATCCATTCCATCTTCCTGCAATTTATAAGCCTTCATCTTCTCCATCAGCCCAATGCCGCGCCCTTCCTGGTTCAGGTAGACCACAGCGCCCTTACCGGCTTTGTCAATCATCTCCATTGCCTTGTGCAACTGCTCTCCACAATCACAGCGCTTGGAACCGAAGATATCGCCCGTGACACAAGAGGAATGCACACGAACCAAGATAGGCTCATCCAATTCCCAAGTTCCCTTGAACAAAGCTACGTGCTCCAGTCCGTTTGATTTCTGGCGGAAAGGAATCAGGCGGAAGTGCCCGTGGTCGGTAGGCATATCTACCTCTACACCCTTCTCTACAATGGATTCCTGATTCAAGCGATAGGCTATCATGTCGCGAATGGAAATCAACTTCAGGTTGAATTCATCCGCCATCTTGCGCAGTTCGGGCAGGCGTGCCATAGTTCCGTCCTCATTCATTATCTCCATAAGTGCACCTGCCGGATAAAGTCCTGCCATACGTGCCATATCAATGGTAGCTTCTGTATGTCCGGCACGACGCAATACCCCTTTCTCCTGAGCGTACAGAGGATTGATATGTCCCGGACGGCCGAAAGTAGCGGGTGTGGAAGCCGGATCGGCCAGTGCCCGGATAGTAGCAGCGCGGTCGGCAGCAGAGACACCGGTAGTGCAACCTTCCAACTTATCAATCGTTACGGTGAAAGGAGTACCCAGCACTGAGGTATTGTCCGTCACCTGGTGAGACAAATCCAACTCCTTGCAACGTGAAACAGTAATCGGAGCACAAAGCACACCGCGGGCGTGCTTCAACATGAAGTTCACCTTTTCGGGAGTAATCAGTTCGGCGGCAATAATCAAATCGCCTTCGTTCTCACGGTCTTCGTCATCAACCACAATCACAAAATTACCGGCTTTGAAGTCCTCAATGGCTTCTTCTATTGTATCTAATTTTACTTTTTCCATATTATATTCTTTTTTATTTATTCTGATTGGTTTCAATAATTCTCAATACGTCTGTGTTGGTCTTGATAATCCGTTCCATGTCCTTATTCAAGCGGATACGAAATGCCCAGATGCGGAAGTAGAAGAACAAGCCTATCGGGAATACCACGCCGCAAACCAAGTTCAACCAATAGTTCCGGAAGGGGCGCATATGGGCATGAACGGGAATAACAGGATAATTGTTCAGCGCCGTAAGCAGGGGGATAGAACGCGTATTCGACATCTCATCCACCAGTTTCTCCAAGCGTTCATTGATTTCTTCTATGTCTTCGTCCCGGGCATCAGTCATCCACAGTTTGAAGTAATTGGGAGCGCGATTCAGCTCTTTCTTATCGGCATACATACGGCAATCGGCCGACAAAGCCTGCAACTCTCCCGGCAGGTGTGTATAATCAGGATCGTGAATGATGACTTCTTTGCGGAACAGATGGCGCATGCTACGAATGCCTACGATTTTCTTGAACCAGTTAATATAGGCATCGGCATTCAGCACTACCGAATCATTATTCGATTTATAGGTAAGAAAGGCCCCCAGGGGTGCCAACACCGCGGTACTGGTCCACATACCCATCCAGACAATCCATTTGCCGTCACGGGCCATCTTATACCCTGTATTATTGATAAT
>JAUUPT010000118.1 GCA_030843315.1 Bacteroidaceae bacterium
ACTTGGCGAGGTCGTAATCCAACATAACCCGTACACCCCTGATATCGTAAATCTTGTTTTGAATAATTTGTAGTTCCATGATATTGTGATTTATTGATTAACGGCTAATTTTTCTCCCATGCTTTTAACTTTTCCGGCAAAAGCATTCATGTCGTGGCTTATTTTTGAATCAGTTATCCTTGCATAGATTTGCGTTGTTCGGATATTGGTATGCCCTAACATTTTACTCACACTCTCAATAGATACTCCCTTGCTAAGTGTCAGAGTTGCAAACGTATGACGGGCAAGGTGGAACGAAATTTCCTTATCAATCCCACATAATGCACCGATTTCTTTCAGGTAAGCGTTCATCTTTTGATTACTTGGAACAGGAAGTATTCGATTATCCGGCAAAGTGCCTTCGTATTTCTCCAATATTCTTTTGGGAATATCAAGTAATGGGATTGAAAACGTTACATCTGTTTTTTCTCTTTTGCCAATGATCCACAGATTGCCATCAAAAGAAGTGCGGATATTTTCTTTGCGCAATTTCTTTACATCTATATAGGCTAATCCGCAAAAACAGGAAAAGACAAAGATATCACGCACCTGTTCTAACCGTTTTGTAGGAAACCTTTTCTCTATAATGGATTCGACTTCTTCTTGTGTCAGATAACCTCTGTCGACTTTCTTAATACGGATTCTGTAATTGGCAAAGGGATCGGCTTTAATCCAGCCATTGTTTTTAGCGATAATAACGATACGTTTGAAAAACTGCATAAACTTGGCAGTGGTATTTGCATTACAACCGCAAGTGGTTAACAGATAAACCTCAAAATCAGTGATAAACTGGTGATTGATTTCCTTGAAAGAAATATCACTCAGATTATACCTCTCTTTGATAAAATTGCAGAGATGTTTTCTTGTAACTTCATACTTCTGATAAGTCGCTTTCGACTTACTAATGCCAATGAGTCGCTCAACATCTTCATTGTGACGGGTAAATTGTTCAAGTAGATTGTGAGCGTTTGTTGTTCCGCCAAGAAAGTAATTCTTCACTTTTTCTGCAGTAACGTTCGCATCACTCAGCAAAAGTTCATTATATACATTAAATAAAGCGGATTTGGTTTTGTCAATGATAGAATTGATTTCAACGACCTCGCTTGTTCGTCCAACTGCTCTCCCTGCCTTCACTTCCCAAATTGCAGGATCAACATCTTTTTTAATGCCAAACCGTGCTTCTTGCTTGTCGATAGTTATTCGACAGAAAATAGGGGTATGGCCATTTGCTTTTGTCTTGTCTCTTTTCAGAAAAAAGAGCACTCTAAATGTACTTCTCATAACTCAAATTTTAATGTTACAAACTTAGTTTAACTATCTCAATTTGAGTATTGTGCAATGCTGCCAAATCCAGACAACAGACTGCCAATTTTGGACAATTCGTACCCCTTTTTAAAAAATTCCAAAAGGGGTACGATTTAGAGCGCAAAGTATGTCCCTTTTTGGCATTTTCCTGTCTTTTTCACCGGACTGTATAGAAGCAAAAAATCCTACAAGTCATTGAACTTGTAGGATTTGTCTACTTTTTGGCTGCTCTTGGCTTTGCCTTCCAGCGGAGAGACAGGGATTCGAACCCCGGGTGCCTTGCAGCACAACGGTTTTCAAGACCGCCGCAATCGACCACTCTGCCACCTCTCCAAAACTTCTCTTTCGGGAAGTACTTTTCTCTTAAAGCGGTGCAAAGGTATAAATCATTTTTTAATCTGCAAACATTCTGCTACAATTTATTTTCAACAGGGCAATAAATCCGTTGCGGCGCTACCTAATTATAGTTATTTTGTGCTGTGCAACACAAAAAGGAATATATATCCCATACAATTACAGAAATTTTTCCGTAATTTTGCGCCCTCTTTAATAGGATAACATTTCTAACCCACTAACAAAATGAATTTATGGAATTGAACAAAACCTTTACCAACGGGCTTTGGAACAAAGAAATCAATGTCAGTGATTTCGTTAGTAAAAACATTGCGCCCTATACCGGGGATGCATCTTTCCTGCAAGGGCCTACCGAGCGCACCCGGCGCATCTGGGACATCTGCCTCGCAGCACTCGAAGAAGAAAGAAATAACAACGGAGTCCGCTCCCTGGACAACGTCACCGTGTCTACCATCACTTCCCACAAAGCCGGATATATAGATAAGGACAGCGAGCTGATCGTAGGCTTGCAGACCGACGAATTGCTGAAACGCGCCATCAAGCCCTTTGGCGGCATCAACGTTGTGGCAAAGGCTTGCCACGAAAACGGGCTGGAAGTGGACGACCGCGTAAAAGATATCTTCACGCACTACCGCAAGACGCACAACGACGGCGTATTCGACGTATATACCGAAGAGATCCGCTCCTTCCGCTCGCTGGGCTTCCTCACCGGACTGCCCGATAACTATGCCCGCGGACGTATCATCGGCGACTACCGCCGCCTCGCCCTCTACGGCATCGACCGCCTGATTGAAGCCAAGCTGGAAGACCTGCACAACCTGACCGGCCCCATGACCGAAGCACGCATCCGCCTGCGCGAAGAAGTGTCCGAACAGATCAAGGCATTGAAAGAAATCAAAGTGATGGGCGAATATTACGGACTCGACCTCAGCCGCCCCGCCACTTCCGCCCAAGAAGCGGTGCAGTGGGTATATATGGCCTACCTGGCTGCCGTTAAGGAACAGGACGGTGCCGCCATGTCGCTGGGCAACGTATCCTCATTCCTCGACATCTTCATCGAATACGACCTGGCTCACGGCAAGATAGACGAAACCTTTGCACAAGAGCTGATTGACCAGTTTGTCATCAAGCTGCGCATGGTCCGCCACCTGCGCATGCAGTCCTATAACGACATCTTTGCCGGCGATCCCACCTGGGTGACCGAAGCCATCGGCGGCCGCTTCAACGACGGACGTGTTAAAGTGACCAAGACCTCTTTCCGCTTCCTGCAAACCCTCTACAACCTCGGCCCGTCTCCCGAGCCGAACCTCACCATCCTCTGGAGCCCCGAACTGCCGGAAGGTTTCAAGGAATTCTGCGCCAAAGTATCCGTAGACACCAGCTCCATCCAGTACGAAAACGATAACCTGATGCGCGAAGTGCGCAACTGCGACGACTACGGCATTGCCTGCTGCGTGTCCTACCAGGCCATCGGCAAGCAGATCCAGTTCTTCGGCGCACGTGCCAACCTTGCCAAAGCATTGCTGCTCGCCATCAACGGCGGACGCTGCGAGAACACCGGCACCGTCATGGTGAAAGGCATCCCCGTGCTGACCGGCAACACGCTGAAGTACGAAGAAGTAATGTCCAACTACAAGAAGGTGCTGACCGAAATTGCCCGCGTCTACAACGAAGCGATGAACATCATCCACTACATGCACGATAAGTATTACTACGAGAAGGCCCAAATGGCATTCATCGATACCGACCCGCGCATCAACCTCGCCTACGGCGTTGCCGGCCTTTCCATCGCCATCGACTCCCTGTCCGCCATCAAGAACGCCAAAGTCACCGCCCGCCGCAACGAAATCGGCCTGACGGAAGGCTTCGACGTAGAGGGCACTTTCCCCTGCTTCGGCAACAACGACGACCGCGTAGACCACCTCGGCGTAGACCTGGTGTATTACTTCAGCGAAGAGTTGAAGAAGCTGCCCGTCTACAAGAATGCCCGCCCCACCCTGTCACTGCTCACCATCACCTCCAATGTGATGTACGGCAAAAAGACCGGCGCCACTCCCGACGGACGCGCCAAAGGCGTTGCCTTCGCCCCGGGTGCCAACCCGATGCACGGACGCGACAAGAACGGTGCCATCGCCTCCCTGAGTTCAGTAGCCAAACTGCGCTACCGCGACTCGCAAGACGGCATCAGCAACACCTTCTCCATCGTGCCCAAGTCCTTGGGTCCCACGGCGGAAGAGCGTGTAGAAAACCTGGTTACGATGATGGACGGCTACTTCACCAAAGGTGCCCACCACCTGAACGTGAACGTGCTGAACCGTGAAATGCTGGAAGACGCCATGGAGCATCCCGAGAAATACCCGCAACTCACCATCCGCGTTTCCGGCTATGCCGTGAACTTTGTGAAGTTGAGCCGCGAGCATCAGTTGGAAGTCATCAGCCGTTCGTTCCACGAAAGAATGTAATATGATAAACGTACACTCCTACGAAAGTATGGGAACCTTCGACGGGCCGGGTCTCCGGCTCGTCGTTTTCCTTCAGGGCTGCCCGTTCCGCTGCCTGTATTGTGCCAATCCCGATACGATAGACGTAAAAGGGGGCACCCCCACTCCTCCCGAGGAAATTCTTCGGATGGCCGTCAGCCAGAAAGCATTTTTCGGAAAGAAAGGCGGCATCACCTTCTCCGGCGGAGAGCCCACGCTGCAAGCCGAAGCGCTGATTCCTCTTTTCAAAGAGCTGAAGGCCAACGGCATCCATATCTGCCTGGACAGCAACGGCGGTATCTGGAATGAGAAAGTAGAAGAGTTGTTGAGCCTGACCGACCTGGTGCTGCTCGACGTCAAAGAGTTCAACCCCGAACGCCACCGCGCACTGACGGGACGCAGCAACGAGCAGACGCTCCGCACCGCCGCCTGGCTCGAAGAGCATGCACGCCCGTTCTGGTTGCGCTACGTGCTCGTTCCGGGCTATAGCGATTTCGAAGAAGATATCCGCAGCCTGGGCCGGAGTTTCGGAAGATACGAATACATACAGCGGGTGGAGCTGTTGCCCTATCACCGGCTGGGCGTACACAAGTACGAGGCAATGGGCTGGGATTATCAGTTGAAGGAGGTAAAAGAAAATACTCCCGAACAGCTGGCACAGGCGGAAAAGCTGTTCAAGGAGTATTTCGGGAATGTGATAGTAAACTAATACGTCAAGCGTATTCCCGCCTGCAACGTAAAGTTAGTCTTATTTTCCTTGCGTATCGTCTGCACCGACGAACCGTCGTCGAAGAAATAAGACACACCCGGTTCTACGTACAGCCCCACTCTATTACTTATATTATACTGTGCGCCCACAGCTCCCATCACCGAGAGTTGTAAAGGCTTCACCGTTTCGCTCTCGCTGCCTATCTTGCCATACACGCACTTCTCTACAGCACCGCCGCCCGAAACATACATCGTAAAGTTCTCCTTATCCACAAAGTTCCAGTTGGCGCGCACCGGTATTCCGATATAGTGCAACTTCTGGCTCACCTTCTCGGAACTTCCTCCGAACTTCACGTCCGAAGCCAGATAAGTATACGTCAGCCCTGTTTCTATCGAAAAGCCTTTCGGAAGATTCTTTCGCACCGATACGCCGAAACTGATCGGCTGTTTATGGTCAATGGAAGTAACCTTATTCGCTTTTTTCTGCAGGAGAGGCAGACCGTCTTTAAACACCAGTTCCTCCCCTTCCGGGATGGTAACAATGTTGTTGGCAGTAGACGACAGATCTACTTTATCACCATAAATCGGAGCATTAGGATTCATGCTTTGCATAGGATTTCCGCCACCGGCATCGCCTGTCTGCGAAAAGGCTCCCGTATTTCCTACCGCCAGCCCCACAGCCCATCCCTTGGCACGGGCTTCCGATTTCTTTCCTTCCGGCAAGTGCAGTTTATCTTTCCCCGACGGGCGATAGCGCTCTCTTATTCTTGTCTCAGGCTCTTTGCCGGGGTTCACTGCAACATTCTCGTTCGCAGTCTCCACCACCGGCTCTTCTGCCGGCCGGGCGGTGCTCTCATCGTTTATCCCGGAAGTAGGCAGCAGTTCTTCTTCCCCGCCTTCGGTTGCTATCTCTATCTGTTGCGCCACCAGCGAACGGTGGGTATCTCCATTGCTTGCCGAAGTTCCTCTGTGTGCCCGATAAAGAGGTTCCGACGGATTAGTCTGCAACGCAGGCGTGGTCACTTCCGGCAGATTGTCCGGAGCCACGGCCAGGGCAGGCACCGATGCGTGCCGCACTTCATCCGCCACCGGACTTTGCAGCAACCACAGACTGACGGACGACACCGCCACCAGCAACACCGCAGCTGCCGACACCGCCCACCGGCGGAAAGGCACTATCCGCCGCGGTTCTGCCACCGGAGCATCACCGGCCGTCAATTCCTTCTCCAGCCGCTCCCATCCGGAAGCAGGCAACGGTTCGGAATAATCTTCCAGCCGATCCTTTATCTTCTTCAGCCACAATTCATCTTTCATATCATCTTTCATTATCATGCATTTTGTTTCATCCACTCGCGCACTTTTGTTGCCAAAGCCGCTTTAGCGCGTGTCAGCTGCGAGGCCGATGATTTTTCGTTAATCCCCAGCAGTTGAGCTATCTCCTTATGGGGCTTGTCTTCAAAAACATACAAGTTGAACACGGTGCGGTAGCCCGCCGGCAGTTCACTGATAAACTGCATCAGCACCTTTTCCGGAATCACGTCTATTGCCGAACCGTCGGGTTCATCGTAAGCCTCGGGCACATTTTCCAGTTCCGAGGCTCGGTTCATTACGTCGTTCTTCCGCAGATGCTGCAAAACCGTATTCACCATCACGCGCTCCATCCAGGCACGCAGCGAGCCTTCTCCCCGCCAAGTGAATTTATCGAATGAGTCGAACAGCTTCAGGAAACCGTCATGCATCAAGTCCTGAGCAGTATCCCTGTCACCGGCATAGCGGAGGCACACGCTGAGCATACGCCCGGCATAATGCTCATACAGTTCCTTGCGGGCAGCATTGTCGCCTTGCCTGCATCGTTCTGCCAGTACCTGTTCTTCCATTCTTTCTCTTAACACGTGTTTACCTTATAAATGCAATGAGTGCAAAAGTACTGCATCATGCAGAGAAGAAAATCATACTTTCAATTCTTTAACAGTCTATCACGCAGTAAACGTCCCTCAGGCGTATTTTCTGAGTACAAAGTATCTAATAAGTTTAAAAATATAAAACCTATTCATTTATGAAGAAACAGAAAATGACATTCGTAGCACTGATGATTTTATTCCTGACCATGCCCATGTTGCAATCCTGCCTGGACGATTGGGATGATAAGTACGACACCTTGTTTGCCATCGGTACAGTGAAAGTCATCGAAGGAAAAGATTACTATTTTGCACTGGACGAGGGCAGCAAACTATATCCCGGCGACACCACCTATGTGCGAGATTATGCCCTGGTAGACGGCCAGCGCGCCTTTGTCTACTTCAGCGAACTGAAGGAGCAGGTGACGGGATACGACTACAACGCCCAGATAAAGCATATCGAGAACATCCTGACGAAGGATATCTACTTTATGCCAGCCGAGAAGAATGACAGCATCGGCGACGACCGCGTCAACGCCACCGACTTCTGGATTACGGGCGATTACCTGAACATCAAATACCAGTTCTACTACGGCAGCGACAAGGACAAGAAGCACATGCTGAACCTGGTGGTGAACGAAGCCTCTACGGGCGAAGGCCACAAGGCCGACTACGTCAACCTCGAGTTCCGCCACAATGCCTTCAACGACAGCCAACTCAACCTGGGCACGGGTCTCGTCTCCTTCAAGCTCGACAACATTGCCGACCTGCTTGCAGGGAAAAAAGGATTGAACATTCGTGTGAAGAGCCTGTACGACGGTGAGCGTTTTGCCACCGTGGACATCGAAAAGAAATAAATACCTAATACCTCTACAAATGCCCCGGATTCGGTGGCGGCGGATCTGTCAGAATACTCGTCGCATCGAAGCAGGGGCATTCTTTTATCCACTCCTCCGGTTCTATCTCCCCGTTATGGTTCAGGTCGGGGCTGAGGTCGCGGTGACCGCAGAGCCGTGCTTCGGGATAGTCCCTCAACAGCATCATTACAAGCACCCGCAGCGAATGCTTCTGAAAAGGGGTGCGCGTGTCGGCAGGTCGCCCGTGTCCGTCCAGACCGCCTTCGTAGCAGATACCGACACTGTTTGCATTGTAGCCACGGGCGTGTGCACCGGGTTTCTCCATCGGTCGTAAAGATTTAATACTTCCATCCTTTCGGATATAAAAATGGTAACCTGCGCCGGAAAATCCCCGGCGCAGGTGGTCTGTTGTCAAATCATTTTCCGTATAACAGCGGTCGTACCGACTGGCAGAACAATGGACAACGATAAGATTGATGAATCTCATTTTTTAGATGATAGGTGATAAATAATAGTTAAGAGAAGGGGAAAGCGCTAACGGTTCATGGCATTGGCGCTAAAGATGCCCAACAGGGCGGTAGCGACCGCAACAATGGCTTTCAACACTTTTCCCCACACAGATGATGATTTTGTACTCATAAGATTATAAAAGCCTCTCCCCCGACCCCTCCCCCGTAGGGAGGGGAGGTTTGAAGTTACTTTGGTTATTTATTCTTGAT
>JAUUPT010000015.1 GCA_030843315.1 Bacteroidaceae bacterium
TTAGCAAAATTAATAATTTATTTCTTTGCTGACACAGTTTAATTTACATTCTCAACCAATGCTTGCAAAAGGCTGTTTTTTATTACTCTGTTGTATCTGCAACGAAAATACCCGTATTCTCATCACGAAGTTTCCGGCGTTCCTCTTTGGCTTTCTTCTGCTCTTTCTTCTTCTTTTCCTGCTCCGCCATGATTTGCTTCATGGGCTTGACCGTTTCGGGTGCTTCCCGTTTGAAGCGTTTGTAGTAAATCTCTTCAATGAATTGGGGCAGCGGCGTTTTCCATGTTTCTTGCTTGTGGTTGTCAATCTTCCCCAACTTGTCCGGGTTCAAGCCGAGTTCCCTTCCCATTTGGACGTGTTTGTCCGAAAGGCGGTGCTTCTTCTGCGCCACCATCCACTTCTCTAATATCGCTTTCTTTACTGCCATAAAATTCTGAATGTTGCTGTACTGTAAACTGTTGCTGCTGCGAAGATAGGAATTTGCCGTTTTTCCAGCCAATAATAACGGCACAAAAAAACAACCCTCTGAATTTTCAGAGGGTTTAACAACGGTTTCTTTGTTACTTTCTTACCCGCTTTCGGCTCACTGAAAGAAAGTAACGGGCGGAAAAACCGCCCGCTTAGTCACTGCTTGGAATATACCTTCCGCAACAAGAAGTACCATGTTTGTAGGTTGGTGCTGTAAGCAACGTCCGTTTCACATTCCCCTCTCTTAAAATGGTGCTCCAATCTCAAACAAGCGAGTTCGGAACCGAAAGCGCACATATCTTCCTCCATCACTTCTATGGAAATAGTTTCTCCTGCGGCTTTTTCCCACTGGTCGGCTATCCGTTGTAGCCGTTCCCCTGTCATATAATCCTGCAATGTTTTCATTTTAAGTTCCCCTTTTTACGTTGTAACCATTCATCCCTGCGCTCCCGACATATTTCCAATGTCGGGGCAACGGTGCTGAATAACTCGCCATCTTCTTCGCTGCGGTAGTCGTATTGGCAATACCTGCTTTTCTTGCGCAATCGGGGCATAAGGTTGAAATACACATAGTTTTCTTGTCCTGCTTGGCAGGTGGATACTCCATTTTTGTTCAATGATTTCATTTCGTTTCTTTATTTGAATTTATACCAACTATCTCGGTAATTATCACCCAAAAGGGTAAAAACACCTGCTAAATCACTCTCTGTTGCGAATTTCTTGGCTTCCCAAATACTTGGGAATACGCCAACCTTCCGAAAGCCTATAAATAATGTGTACATGGTTTATTCCTCCCTTTGTATCGTTATTGCCGTATTTCGCTGTAACCACTCCATAACGAATGGCATATTGTACTCGGAAGTGATAACTGCCGAATTATCTCCAACCTGCGTGAAGCGGGTGCTTTCGTAAGAGTCTATCCACTCTTTGAGGGTGGATGCTCCCCATGTTTGGGGAGTATCAAATATGCCGTTCAGTTTTTCGATGCTTTCATCGAACATTACTATTATTGTTTCGTATGTCGTTTCCATATTCTATATATAAATGTATTATGCTGCCATCCGCTGACGGATAAGGCGTTTGTTCTTATTCACAAGTTCAATAATGCGGTCGTGGTATTCGGTATTCTTGTTGCATACGCCACGACTTTGCACGACTTTCATAGTTTTGAGCGATACTTCTATCGTTTCTACCCGTTTGCCGTCTATACAAGCGGAAAGTATAAGGCTGTCGGCTTTGAGGTAGTATTTGTTGGAATACACACAATGGTGCATGGTTGTTCCTTCTTCCAAAAATTCCAATACGCTTTCCAATACCCGTACTTGGATTGTACCGTCCGTAAAGGCGATACCGAAGAACTTGCCTTTGAGTTCTTGGAAACGCTGTTCATTTTCCAATGCCTTGTGCTTTTGTTCCTCAATCCGTTCACGCTCCAAACGCTCTGTTTTCTTCCGTACAAGGCGGTCATGCTCGGCTGTCAAGTCGGCAGGGCAAATGTATTTCGGGCTGTTCGTGTCCTTGCCGAAATAGCGTAGCAGGTCTATGTAGTCGCACCATATACCTGCATCACTTACCATGTAGCCGTTACGGGTTGCGATGCGGATGGCGTTCCAATAAATAGCGGTATTCTTGGACGAATAGCGTATAAAATGACTTAGCAGGTCGTATTGCCCCATTTTTATCAGTGTTTCTGCTTGGTTGTTCTTCAACAGTTCACAGAACAAGTCAAATGGCAGGGTATTATGAAACTCTCCTTTGAAGCCGTTGCGCTTGAGTTCGGGAATAACTTTCATTCTCGGATAAGTGCAGGCAGGGGTTATGTCATATACATAGTGGTTCCTGCGTATTTCCATTGAACTGCCTTCCTGCCACAAGTCATAGTAGATGAAAGCTATCCCTCTCAATCGGGCAACGGTTTCAAATTGACCGTTGGGGGCAATCCAGCGTTGTGCCACTTCGTAAATGGTGTATTCGGCAGGTTGTCCGACCTTGTAATAAGCCTTTGCAAAAAAGAACCGTATCACTTGGTAGCCTTTGCAGGTGGTTATCATGGAGAAGTATTCATTTTCCTTGAATACCCGTTTTCGGGTGGTGTGGACTTTCAGTTCCATTCCGCAATGAGGGCAGGTGCAACCGCAAAGCGTATCTGCCAATGCTCCGTTTCCCTGCCATTGGTGTCCGCACTCGGTGCAGGTGATGATGCCTTTGGCAGACCTGCGCCCGACGTGTTCAAAGCTATGGCGGAAAGCATACGCCTTTTGCGCTTCGCTAATCTTCGGTAACCGCTTGCTCAATGCAGCAACCTCTTTTTGTATCTTCGTTCTCGGTTTCATAATCGTTAGAATAAAAGTGCCATTTGTCCGTTATTACTGTTCTTGTTCTCTTTCTTGGGGGTAGCCTTACGCTGTGTCATTCGGCTGTATGCCTCGTTCTCGGCTCGTCTGATAGCTTCCTTACGTGCTTCCGCCTTCTCTTCTTCGGTGAGTTCAACATGGTGATTGACTACCATTTTACAGTCTATCGGCTTGCCTACCTCTATATCGGCTTCGTCAAAATAGTGCATGGCTTGCCCGAATATTTCATCATCATCAAAACCGTTACAACCGCTTTTCTGAACATAGTTCAAAATATAGGTTATGCAATCTTCTATGTTTTTCAACGGGTTGCGGTATGAACGGGCGAATAATTCGTCATATTCGGCTCTCTGCTCCAAATAAGATTGGATTGAGTTCTTGAAAGATACTGATACTTGCATATTGTTATATATTGTGGGACAAGGTATTAACCTTGCCCCTTGTGAATACTTAAATTGTTGCTTGGATGATTTCTAACCGCCATGCGGGTATTACCTCGTCAAACAGATAGGAAATAAACTCTTTGCGTGCTTCTGTACATAGCTCTTTATACAGTTCCTTGAATGGCTCAAAATTGCCGTTGATATACACGTTTACCATATATTCGTAGATGTTCTCTACCTCGTAATACCTGCACTGCTGTGCAACCGTCTTATTTCGTCTTGCTCTCATAACCTTATCTGTTTATTTGATTTCTACTATTTGATTAATTCTGCCATACAGCGTATTGCGAAGGCTTGTCTTATCGGGGGCATAGTATTCGTTCCATTGTCCGTATTGGTTCACAAGAAATTTGCGGAGAACATCTGCAAAATCGAAGCGATACCCCATTAAAGGAATAGCGGTACGGAAATAGAAGTTATTCCGTATATTCTCTGCAAGCCAATTTTTCTCGGCTCTATCCATTTTCCCGTTTCCATTAAGTTTTTCACGAAGCATATATTCCTGATTGTTCTTCAATGTGTCAAGAGGGCTTACATCCCAACTGACGAATTTTACTGCAATAGGTAAGATTTCCATATCTGTATGTTTTAAGAAATTAGTAACCAAAATATTCCACCGATGATTAAGGCGTAAACAAGGCAGTAAATGACTATCGCCAACGCTATGGTAAAGACCAAACGGATTACGAACTTACCTGCTACTATGCCTACTATCCACCACCAAAAGCTACCGCCCAAAAGGGTTGAACCTGCTACGGCAACGAGTGCCAATACTGCTATTTTATACCTTGTTTTCATCGCTGTTGTTTTTTAAAGTTTATGCGGATTCAAGAGGTGAGGGAGTTGAGTTTCAATTATTTTATCTGCCTCTCGGTTATCCGACTTTTTTTTTATGCGTTTTTCTGTCGTGTCGGTCGTTTTCGTTTCAGGGGCGATAATGGTGTAGGGTTTAGGACAAACAAGGTTTATGAGAAAAATACTCTCTGGACGAAGTACAGCAGGAAGATTTTTATCAGAACCGCTTGCGGCTCGACCTTGTTTGTCGGTTAAGAACCCGTAAATACCTTTGCCCATGTAACGAAAATGATTGATGCGGCAGAATGTATAATCAGTCAAATGGAGGTAACCGAACAAAGAGGCAGATTTAGAATTATAAATTATCCATAGTAGTTGCCTACTATGGTATCAGTATTTCTTCAATTCATTGATTTATATGTCATTTGCAGAGAAATAGACATTGGGGATAGATATATTCTTTTCTTTTTTCTATCTTTGCAGCCAGCGACGCAAATAGCATCGTGGTAATTTGTTCGTTTACTAAACTCAGAAATCGCCAATTTCAAAATGCAAGAAGTAAATGGACTGGATAGGTTATATCTTGACGTAACCTGCCGGTTCATCTTGCATTGGGCGTTTGGCGATGCCTTGAGTTTGTGAATTGGCAGAGTTACGTCATCTTTAATATAATAACCTATATGGAACTACAAGCAACAGCCCTGCAAGGCATCGTGAAATCTGTCGGTGAAAATGAACTTTTCTATTTATTGCCGATTCAAGACTTATCCGCACTACAAGAATTGAAAGGACATCTGACTACGGCAATAGATGTATTGAGTAATGTTGAAGGACAAAGCATGGAGCATCGTTTGGATGCCATTCGCACCTTAAATAGCTTCGTCGCCGCTTTAAGTATTCACGACGGTGACCATTACGAAGCGATGGATACAGCTTTTAAAGACGTTATTAAGTAAACGGTATTATAAAAGATACCGTTTCGCATAGCCGTAAAAAGAAATATCCCCTGTCTGCAAGTGACTGTTCACTGCTGGCAGGGGATTGTTCTATGGCTATGCTATAGTCTAAATTTGATTGTCCAATTTCTGGGGTTTTAGACGAAAATGAAATCTTTTGCTGATGAAAAAAATATTAAACTGCTATATTTTTGCAATTTATGCGAATCATTCCTTTTTCCTCAGATTGTTTAGAAATAAAATTATTTCGATCTAGATATTCAGCTAATTTGATGTTGCTATCTGATATGACAAGTTTAGGCCTATGTCCTTTCTGTTGTCCAATAATTGCATAATTTCCTCCTAAACCAATCAAACATGATTTAACAAATTGCTCATCATAATTGATTGTTTTCCACATTTTGAGAACAAGTTTTAATTTCACATCGACTGCTGTACATGACGGAATTGCGGCTAAAACTATTTTAGTGTCATTAGCAGATAGTCTTATTTGTAATAGAATATCACAAACCGTTAGTGCGACACCCTTTATCACCTCATCCGATAAACTTCCTATGATGTTGTGTTTTTCACTTATTGAGAAATCAGGATGCTTCAATATAGTGCTTGCAGACTCGTTAAACAAAGAAAATACAGAAGGATTCTTTAAATAAATAAGTTTGTTTTTCAGTATGAATTGAGGAATGAGTGACGGGAAATTTGTAGATGCAATAGAAACTGTTTTTCGTTAAGTTCAACTGCCTTAGATTCTATTAAGTACGCATATCTATTCTGTTCAAGATGTGGAATCAGAAGAAATAAAATCCATGTTAAGAGCAACGGACAAGAATATCAAAAACGGAATCTATAACGAGAAACATCATCGTTTCAGTATAGAATCTCCTTATATATTCTGGGGCTTTAGCGGAATGTTTGCCATGATTGTCGTTTTGGCTGTTGCACTGTATTTTGCAAAGCAGCCGGATTACAACCGCATCGACAACGACTTGAAGTATCGCTATATCAAGATGAAAGGCGAAGCGACTCCGAATAATATATCAGAATTGGAAAACATCTTTGAACTCAACAGGGACAACGATAAAATGTGCCAAGTGCGTAAAGGTGTAGAAGCCTACGGGCATGCGGTTAGAAAGCAAGCTACTCTTGCTGAGCAAGCACGATTGAATGAACATGCTGCTAAAGAATTGGACAGCAAGGCAAAGTCCATTAAAGGCAAGACTATTACGAACAAACCTAAAAAGTGAGTGTATGGCAAGTGTAGAAGTATCATAAGGAACAAAACTAGATTGTATCGACTGTCCTGTAATTTTTTGTTTGATTATCTTGTGGCTTTCATTGACTTACCTGATACTTCAAAAAAGAACGCCATATTTTTGAAGAAATACGCCATATTTTTGAAATAATATTCCAAGTGTTAGCATTAATAACTGGAAAAATTCGTACCTTCGCAAAATTTAAAATAGAATCATGCAACATTAGACATTAGTATATGCAGAAAGGTGCAAATATCAATAGGATAAAGGCTGTGCTTGCAGAACAAAATAAAACGAGCAAATGGCTTGCTGGAGAATTGGGTAAAGATCAAGCTACTATATCAAAATGGTGTACCAATACATATCAGCCAAGTTTGGAGACATTGGTGAAAATAGCCGAACTGCTTAATGTTGATGTTAGAGATTTAATTGTAAAAACAGAAATTAAATAAGTTCATGTATAAAATAGAATGGGATAAAGATACTGGAGGTGTCTTGTTGAGTTCCAAGGTCACAAAAGAGACTTTGGGTATATCACCTCGTCCTGTTTGGTTTGAAGAACTTGATATGCTTGGTCTTGATAGATTGGGATATGTCTATCCTCGTACGGAGATTCCGCTTTTGTGGGCGGTTAATAAGCAATATTTCTATCATGGTGCGTTGATGTTTGAAGCAAAAGGTGCAAATATTTATGATGCACCCACTATTGTCTTTCAACCCGGAAAAGAAATTGCTGTAATAGAGCCTGTTGATGTAGAGGAAATGCTACATCGCAACAGCGACCAAATGTTTCTCATTGAAAACGAAGCTATAGAATTTATTCGGGATACCTATATGGCTTATTCAGGAGTGAATAAAGCCAATGCTCTGTCAAAAGCCAATCAAGAGGTTGACTTTGAGGAACTTGCTGAAAAGGTGGAGAAACACACCAAGCAGAAAATGGCAGTAGTGAAGCAAGATTGCGAAAGCTTTGATATAGTACCACTCAAAACAGCCAATGCCGAGGGCAAACGTGTTTTGCTTTCCACTCGCATCGACCGATTTATCGCATCATTCTCCGGCGGCAAAGACTCGCAAGTGGTGCTTGACCTCGTAACCCGAGCCATACCGCCTACCGCATTTGAGGTGATTTATTCCGACACCGGCTATGAATTGCCTCCGTCGTTAGAACTTTATGAAGAAGTGAAACGCTACTATGGAGAGAGTTTCCCTGCATTAAAGTTCACCACCACACGCAACCACGAATCGGTTCTTAACTATTGGGATAAGATTGGAACTCCAAGCGACACCCACCGTTGGTGTTGCTCGGTGATGAAGACAGCCCCCCTTTACCGCTCACTCAAAGTGGAGGGTAACAAGCAGGCGCGTGTTCTTACTTTCGATGGCGTTCGTGCCGAAGAGTCTACACGTAGAAGCGGTTACAATAGAATTGGAAATGGTAAACATATTTTTACTTACAATGCCCATCCTATTCTTCAATGGAATGTTGTTGAGATTTTCTTGTATATGATTATCCATAATCTTCCTATCAATCCTGCTTATCGTTGTGGATTTTCTCGTGTTGGGTGTGTTATTTGTCCTTTTGGCTCTGATTGGTCTGACTTTTTGGTAAGCAAACTTTATCCAGATTTCAGGAAACCATTCTTGGATAAACTCCAATCTTGGGTCGAAACATCGGGCATCAAAGACCCTAATACTTTTATTAAAACAAAACGTTGGCATATCTCGGCTCTTGGAAGTCCGACCTTGTCAAATAAAGATAAAGTCTTAATAAGTAGTACCAATCATGTCACAAAACTCAAAATATCAGCTACTCCGAATGCATTTTTTGAATGGCTAAAAGTTCTTGGTTCGTACACAATTGGTTACTCCAAAGATTCTTTTTCTGGAGCTATTCAAATCGGCAAAGATATTATTTCATTTAGTGGGACCAAAACCGCCACTCATATTGACATCAAATTCAATTCAAGTGATTTTCGCTTTGCTAATAATATTATGCGAATTGCCCAGAAAGCAGCATATTGCATTCAATGTGAAGTTTGTGAAGTTCAATGTCCTACTGGAGCTTTGAAAATTGTTCCACATTTATCTATTGGTTCACAATGTGTACATTGTTTGAAGTGTATTAATTTTCACGAAAAAGGCTGCATCGCAGCTGATTGTTTAAGAAAAATATCAGGTAAAATAAAAATGGATTCTTCATTATCAATTAAGGGTTATAAAACATTTGGTCTTCGCGACGAATGGATAGATGAATATGTAAGCGACCCTGATAATTTTTGGTCAAGCACCCTGTTAGGAACTGCTATGTTTGATTCTTTTAAAGCATGGACTAAAGATGCAGGATTGCTTGATGCCAAAAACAACACTACGGAATTTGGACGTTTTATGCAAGAAATTTATAAAGATAACCCCTCATTGTTTTGGGAAGTTATCTGGATAAATCTTTCTTACTCTTCCTTTATTGTCAATCGATTTATTAGCCAAGTATCTGTCGGTGATATATTTGACAAAAAAACTATAGCTGATAAAATTAGTACTACTGAAAGCGTTTCATCTCTGACTACATTAAACAATGCTATCGGTGCATTAATAGATATGTTTAAGAATTCCCCAATAGGCGCGGATCTTGCCCAAGGTGAAGAGTTTGAAAAAAAACGTATTAGAAGAAGTTACGATGATTTGAGCCTTGAAGCTCTTGCGTATTCATTATATCTATATGCTGAGAAAAATGGTAGCATAGAATTCAGAGTTTCGGATCTTTATAACGCTGAAGGTCATAAAAGTGCACCTCTGGAATTTGGTATATCAAAAAATGCTCTTCTGAAAAAGCTTCGCTCACTTTCATCTGATACTAATAGAGTTTTATTGGCTGAATTAAATATGGGCTTAGACCACATTACACTAAAGGAGGATTTAAATCCAATTTCTGTACTTAAAATATTAATTAAGTAATGAATTCTGTTTTAGATATATACCGACTTATGTTTGCTTCTTTAAGAAGGGGCAACACAATGGGTGTATATTCTAAGGCAAAGCCTATTTTCCTCATAACTCTAATTGATTACATTCTTCTTTGTAAAGACAACAAATTCAAATGGGGGAATAAACAATTTCAAGAGAAATATCTTTGCAATTATAACATGGGAGAGAATCTGATTCCCACGTCATTGTGGAAACCTTTTTTCTACCTATCCTCTGAACCGTTCTACTCTCTTGTTTGGCGAGAAAGTCCGCCCAACAAACTCTTAAAGTCTCTGTCGGCAAGGCTCTTAAAAGAGTATCTGGATTATGCCAAGCTTGACGATGAGCTGTGGGAACTATTAAAAGACGAGTCGAATAGATTATATCTACGAGACAGCATAATCAAAAACTACTTCGATTAAAATTCAAATTCTTACTTGACAATGGCAACAAGATATAACGACATCATAAAAAAACGTAGCGGTAGGGCTGCGTATAGTATTGAAGAAGAGAAAGGGAATCAATGGGCTTCATTCATTCCCAACGACCAGTTTAATACTGTTTTGCGCACGGTGCTTCGTTCGGTGCGGGGCAACGATATTGATGCTCACAAATCATTTTGGGTAAACGGTACATACGGCACAGGCAAGAGCCATGCCGTGGCTGTCATCACCCACTTGCTCTGCGACACGGTTGATAATATCAAGGAATGGGTGGACTATGAATATGGAGTGGATAAATTCGATCTTATTCGCAGTCAAATTTATAGCCTGCGTGAAGCCAAACGTCTGCTGCCTGTCAAGATTGAAGGACTGCGTGATATGTCGCACGTGTCCGATTTACCTTTAGTGCTTCAAACTGCCGTTGTCAAAGCACTCAATGAGGTGAATATTGAGATAGCTGTCGATACCGACTTCGATGCCCTCATTCAACACATTCAAGACAACCAAGTGATTTGGGATGACCTTATTGCCCGTTTTGCCGAATTGCGCTCAATAGCATCTACCCGGGAAAAGTTGATACATAAACTTACGAGTAAGGATATGGCGACTTTTCAAAAGGCAAAATCGGCTCAGCGTCAAGCTAACATGACCATTCTTTTGAATCAGGAGAATGTGGGTGCTTGGCTTATTGAGGTGCAAGAGAAGCTTCGTGCCGAAACCGATTACAAAGGTTTGCTTATCATTTGGGACGAGTTTACCGATGTAATGGATGATTCTATTGGTATTCCTGTACTTAAAGCCCTTCAGACCATTGCCCAAAAATTTACCAACGAAGAAAACGACAGTTTTCTCTTTCTGATTTCTCACCCATCTGCTTTCAACAAATTGGGCAACGAGGAAACCAAGCAGACCGATGGACGCTACCACCGCATGAAATACAATATGGAGCCGGTGTCGGCGTTTAAAATCATGTCGCGCAAATTTGAGATTATTGACCAAGAACGTCATCAATCGATGACCAATTTCTTCTATTCGGCCAACAACAATTTGCTCGACCTGTATACCGCATCTTCAAACGACCCGAAGGAGACTCGCAATGACCTGCTCAACCTCTTCCCCGTACACCCGGCAACCGCTAACCTTGCCACTCACTACGCAACAGTTGTCGGTTCATCAAGCCGAAGTGTCTTTGAATTTATCGGTCAGAATGAGTCGATGGAAAACTTCTTGGAGAGCGAAACCGCTTTTGCCAATCGCGAAACCGTTACCGCTGACTATCTGTGGGACTTCGTACTGAAAGTGTTCCAAGACGATGTGGTGAGTTACGGAGCTGTCACCGAACGTTTCAACACCTATCGTCTGCAAGTGGAAAACCACGGCGAAGCGGCATATGCCATATTCAAGGGTATCTTGCTACTCAACGCTTTCAACAACATATCGGCTGAAAACAACAACGACCTCGTAACACCGACTGAGGACAACATTATAAATCTATTCCTCGGTACTCAATACGAGAACGAAATTGAAAAAGTACTCAATTGGTTCAATGATCAGGGCATCATTCAGCGTGCTCCAGGCGGCATATTCTCGGTTCAATTCTCCGCATTGCCCTCACACGAGATTGAAGAGTTGAAACAATCACTCGCTAACGACACAGATAAATTCCGTTTCATTTCGAGCGTCCTCAATTTCGGTGACACTGCCGCTTCGTACTTTACCAAAAAGTTCGTTCAGAAAATCATTCGCCCTTATGCTTACAACTTCTATTCAGAAGCGTCAAACGATGCACTGCTGAAAGACAGAATCAAACGGGCGAAAAAGGAATCGCGACCAAGCGACCTGTATTTGGCGTTGTTGTTTTCTAAGAACAATGCCGAAATAGCACATCTTCGTGAGTTTGCCGACCAAGCTTCAAACAGCGGTGTGACAGACGACAAGGATTTGAGGGATATTATATTTATTGTTTTCGACACAGCTTTTGGCGACAAGCAATATGCCCGTTTCATTGAGTATATGGCAAACTACACTTCTGCCCAGTCGCATGGTTTCCTCGACCAAGTGAATGTGCATCGCGACCATGCCGCTGAAATGATAAAGGAATGGTTGCAAGATGTTCAACGCGGCAATGCCACTATCTACGTCAACAGACAGCAAATTCCTATCTCGGTGAAGCATCTTTCACCGTATCTCAATAACACGATTGCTCCTATCATTTTTCCACAAGGACCTGATGCTATCGAAACAATTAGGACGAAAGCCCCCAATACGTTCTGGAAGCCCCAAGTGTCGAAAGAGATTATCCGCACATTCATTTTCAGCACCAACAAGTCGGAACTTACTGAGGTTGCAGGTCAAATGAAACCCGTGCAATATCTTATCCAAGATGCGATTGACGAAAATCTTGAATGGCGTGCGGATATGCCGGATAACCACCCCTTCAAAATGGTTTTTGATTTCATACAAAACAAAATTAAATATGCTGACAAGTCGTTACTATTTAACTTTGCCGAGAAATTTGACGATTTACGCAAACCGCCATACGGACTTTCGGGCAACTACGCTGCTGCGGCAATGGTTGCTTTTGCTATGCGCAGTTGGGAAAACAAAATTTTCGACACCTTAGGAAAACCCATTGATAAAAACAGCCTAGTGGAAATTATAGGCGAGTTGTTCAACGTTTGGGAAAAAGGAAAGAACTCAAATAAATTGAGTTTCAAATTCCAGACTCCCGAAGAGGGTAAACTCTGCAAAACACTTGTTAAGACCCTCAAACTCGACAAACTGAAAGGTTATAGCGACATATCTAGCCTCAAAGACGCTCGCTTTGCCATAACCAGTTCTTTGCTCGAAGAAAAAGGCTATCCGCTGTGGGCACTCAAATACATGGACGAAGAGTTTATTAACTCTCACCCGGCTATTTTGCTTAACGAAGACCTCAAACGCTTGTTTGACAACATCGTTGCTATCTGTGGAGAGAAGGACATTAAAAATCCTGCACTCGTTAAAGATACCCTTGACCTGATAGAAAGCTATCGTGCCGATATTCCCGACATCATGGCTAAGCCGGGCAACTTTCAAAACGGATTCAACAACTTCTTGCTTAGTCAACCCGGTATCGGTTTGCAAGCCTTTGAAATAGCTTCTGCTTATGACTTTGTGAAAAAGCATCTTGAATCTACTGTCGGTTATTGGTCGGAGGAAGAAGTGGTTGTTGCCTTGAAAGACTGGCGTATTGCCGAGAACGACAAAATTGAGGCAGAACGCCGTCGCGAGGAAGAAGAACGTCGCCGATTAGAAGAGGAGGAGTGCGAGCGCAAACTCGAAGAAGAACGCCGCCGACTCGAAGAAGAGGCGAAAAACGCCAAGAATACGGCTCTTCAAGAATTAAAAGGCAACCCTGAACACGTAGCCCGCAAGAAAGTTTCTGCTCAACAATATATTGATTCCATTGACTCATCGGATTTGCTCCGTTCACTTCTCGACAAGGTAATCGATTTAGGTTACGAATTTATTATTGACAAGATTCTCGAATCATCAAATAATCAAGAGTAGTCTATGTATAAATTGTTCAACTCACTTGATGAGCTTTTTACATATATTCATGAGGATAAGCATTGGACAGGTGTCAATGCTTCCCATTATAATAGGTATCCTACCAGGTTCGTACTGTTCGATAATTTTTCTGACTTCAACGAATTTATTGTAAACCGACCGGACGGTATTTACAAACATTCGATTGACTCGATGATTGATATTGAGTCGCCCGATGATTTTCTATCATATACTGAACTGTCAGGCGAGATACGCGCTTTTACAAAGAAAATTCCTATAAATGATTTTATCATTTACCCGTTTTCTGAAATGGCTCGTTTCTATGATAACGAGGAATACAAGGAATTTGACGCTCTTATCACCACAATACGTGGTTCTCAAGCCCCGGAAGATGCCCAAAGTGAGCATGTTCGCATATACATACCAATAGTTGGCATGCAAAAGAAAATGGGCAGATTCATGAACGACAATTCGACTTTTGTTTGGGAGTTCAAATCGGAAACAGATAAAGGCACATACAACTTGATCGTAACCAATGGCACTACCTATGGCGTTTCAGGGCTTTCTGATAAATATACCTATGTCAAGAATTTGTACGAATGGCTTAAACTGTGGGAAAAAGGAAGTAAAATACAACCAATTATCATTAGCAGTTCACCGAATATTTTTGCTAATGCTCACTTTGCCCGACCGGATAATGCCTTCACATATACAGAGTGCAAGAATGCTTACCAATTCCTTGTCAACGGATTGCATCTTGATCTTGGCGTAACAGAAGAACCCTGTGATGAAGAAATGTGCTATTGGGAACAACTGGCTACCGAAATTGATGTGAACACATTCAACTTTGACGAGTTTGTAAAAGAACGCCTTGATACATTCACCCTGCAAAACGGCATTGACTTTATAAAATCGTGGTTTGATTGCGAAACAGACTTTGATCGTTGGTTGTTGTCAACCTATTTCCGCAAGACTTCTGATAAAACAGGATATATCTATCGTGTCGTTTCTCAGTGTTCCAACCTTAGCAAATCGGAATTGTTCTCTAATATTTCCACTCTAATATTTGGAGAAACAAATAAAGAGGCGTTTATTTCAGAGCGTTTCCAAGCTATGAATTTAGCGGCTGAAAAAGGTGTGAAAATTACCGATATGGCGAGAGTTAAATTGAAAGCTAAATTAACATCTATTGCAATAACTCCCGAGCAAGGCGGATATTGTCTTGCCGCTAAACTCCTTACCCCATTAACGGAAGAAGAATTGCAACTTGCCATACGTTGGGTTGCTCAGGGAAATGTCAGCATCAGCGATGTAAAGAGTATTTTACCAGGGCTCTATTCATATCTGCAACCTCTCGACCTTAACTCCTTAGAGTCGGCTAATCAATGGATATTGGAATATTTCAACAATTATCGCTTATCAAAAATCTCAGATACCATAAATGAACGTGTATCTGAAATCGTTTCTGATAAAAATGCCAACTCCACATCGTTCTCAAATTGGTATGAGAATTTCAAAACTGTAAAAACGATATTGCACAACCGTTCGGATATTGATGTGTTTTATTGGATAGACGGACTTGGTGTAGATTGGATTCCATTCGTTCGCAGCATAATAGACAAGTTCTCAAAAGAGCATGTATATCTTAATGAAATTCATATCGCTGTGGCGGATCTGCCAACAACCACCGCTGCTAACAAACCTATTTTGCAATCTCTTTTGCCGGACAATCATCCACTTGAAAAGATTGGTGACTTGGATAGCTTTGCCCATTCGTCAAAAAATTATCCTCAATATATCATTGATGAAATGAATATTTTGGAGAAAGCGATTATCCAAGTGCTTGACAAATACACCGGGAAGAAAATCGCTTTTATTTCCGACCATGGTGTTACCTACCTTGCACAACATTCTAAAGGTATTAAATTGGCTGGGCTTAACCCCAACCATGAAGGCAGATTGGCTGATATTGTTGGTGGAAATTACGTGTCTGACAACAAATATATGATCCTTGACGATAAGAAAACTATATGTTCTTTGACTCACCAATCATTAACCGACAAGGTGAATGTGGGGCATGGCGCTCATGGAGGTTGTTCTCCCGAAGAGGTATTAGTTCCCATTATCGTTGTTTCTTCTCAGAAAAACGCAAACACCTATTCGGTCGCAATTGATAATGACGAGATAGACGGTAGGCAACCCACACTTAAATTTACCATTAAGGGACTTGCATCGGTAGATGTTCCCACGCTTGAATACAACGGTGTAATATATCATCTGTTGAATTTGGGTAGTAATAAATTTGAAAGTGAACGTCTGAATTTGGTCGATACCGCCACAAAGGCAATTGTGCGTATCAATAACGATATTTTTGAAACATTCAACATCAAAATTTCTACGGGTGCTACCGAAGATGATTTATTTGGTGATTTATAAATATTACAAAGATGAACCAATCTTTATCTGATAAAATTCGTGAGCAATTTGCTGCGATGACCATATACAAAGACCCAACTTCTACAAGTAGTCTTTTTGCAGGAAGAAATTTACCTTCATTCGTTAAAGACTTTCTGCTCAAACGGTATATCAATCCTGATGGTTCTGTCAATCGACTCAAATTGACGGACTTTCTCGATTCAGTTATCCCCACCGAACAATCTATGGTTAAAGACCGATTGGATTGCGGGGAAGAGTTAACCCTTCTCACACGTTTTATAGTATATATAGACCTTGTAAAGGGTGTTCGCCGTTTTTCGATACCCGACATGGGCATTAAACAAAATGAGGGTCAAATCCCCGAATACGTGTATAAAGCCCACATGGGAGAACTTGTCGACGGAGAAAAATGGGGTATCATTAAATTGGCTCTTTTGCCCGATGAGGACGGAAAAAAGAACCATGTTGAAATGGTTGACTACAAACCTTTCAAACCCTATAAATCCGTTGATGTAGATTACCTCAAAAATGCGCGAGAAACTTTCACAATTAAAGAGTGGATTGATCTGTTGCTTTCCGCTATGGAGTATGATGCTGAAGGCTTCCAGTCGCAAACAGAAAAAATAGAATTCCTAACAAGGTTACTCATTTTTTTAGAGCCTCGTCTAAATGTGATTGAGCTTGCTCCCAAAGGAACCGGTAAGAGTTATGTTTTCGGCAATTTATCCAAATATGGTTGGTTGGTTAGCGGAGGTAAGGTGACCCGTGCCAAGTTGTTTTATGATAAGCAAAAGCAACAAAATGGCATTGTGAAGAATCATGATTTTACGGCGTTCGACGAAATTCAGACTATCGTCTTTCAAGAGCCGGCAGAAATTCAAGCTGCCTTAAAATCATACCTAGAATCGGGTAAAACCACTATTGACAATAACGAATTTACATCTGAATGTGGCTTGATGTTAATGGGAAACATCCCGTTAAATGAGAAAAAGCAACCGCTCAATTTCCGCTATTTTGATTCTTTGCCACAGAATTTCCGTGAGTCTGCATTGCTTGACCGCTTTCATTGCTTCATAGAGGGTTGGCATTTACCGCGTATTCACAAAGGAATGATTTTCTCCGGGTGGACTATTAACGTGGAATATTTCTCTGAAATTCTTCATGCTCTCCGCACTCAAAGTGTTTATGGTATTGTATTTGACCAAATAGTGGAATATGATAAGAATGCAGATACCCGCGATTTCAACGCTGTCAAACGTATTGCAGTGGGTTATATGAAACTTTTCTTCCCTCATTGGACAAGTTCATCCAAAGTGGATCTTGATGAGTTTGACCGATATTGTTTACAACCGGCAATATATCGTAGAGGCATCATTAAAGAACAGTGTCATTACATTGACCCCGAATTTAAAACTACCATGCCCAATTTCTGGATTAAAGAGGGGGTTGGGGATAATAAAGATTCTGATGACCAGGGTATGGAAGAAAATGAGTTATTTTAAGATTAGAATTGTTTTTAAGTGATTTTATAGGCATATGGAAAATTTGGATAAATTGGTACTTGAGTTATGTAAACTGCCACAAGAAACTGGTTGGGTAGAGTTCAAACATAACAATTGCGACCCCAAAATGGTTGGCGAAGATATTAGTGCATTAGCCAATAGTGCTGTTATTGCAGATAGAAGTTATGCCTATATGATATGGGGTGTTGATGATAATACACATGAGATAATTGGCACGAAAGTCAGTTTGAAAAAAGAGAAGAAAGGTAATCAAGAACTTGAGAATTGGTTACGCTATCTCCTTTCCAAAAATGCCGATTTTGAAATGCACTCTGTTGATATTGACGGAAAGCATATCGAAATGCTTATTATTTCAAAAGCAGTAGGAGTTCCTGTTACTTTTGAAAAGGTCGATTATATCCGAGTAGGTAGTTATACGAAGAAAATCATAGAATTTCCTGCATTGCAGGCTCAATTGTGGGACAAATTGAGAAATCAGCAATTTGAAGATGCTTATGCCATATCCGATATACAATTGCAAGACATTCCTCACTACTTAAATTGTGAGATGTATTTTGACATTCTAAATATGCCTATTCCAACAAGTATCGATAGATATACGCATTATTTGGTAGAGGATGGTATTATTGCCAAACAGGATAATGGTTTGTATGCCATAACAAACCTTGGGGCTATTCTCTTTGCAAAGAGACTTTCGGAATTTCCACGTGTAGGACGAAAGGCAATAAGAATTGTACAATACGACGGTCTTAATAGGCTTACTATATTGAAAGAAGAAACAACGACAGAAGGATATGCCATTAGTTTCGAGAATGTAGTAAAATATGTAAACGCATTGTTGCCTTCAAAAGAAGATATTGATTCTGTTCGCAGAAAGTCAATAAGCACATTCCCTATGCCAGCTATCAGAGAGGCAATTGCCAATAGCCTTATTCATCAGGATTTTTTCATTACCGGAACAGGACCGCTTATTGAAATATTTGAAAACCGGGTAGAAGTTACAAATTCAGGAACACCATTAGTTGACATTATGAGAATTGTGGATAATCCGCCTAAATCCAGAAACGAAAAATTAGCTTCTTTAATGCGCCGATTGAGTATGTGTGAAGAATTAGGACGTGGATGGGATAGAATGGTTATTAGCTGTGAATTGCAAAAGTTGCCAGCTCCGCGAATTCAAATATATCAAGAATCAACTAAGGTTTCATTGTTTTCCCATTTGGATTTCACCAATATTCCAATGGAAGATAAAATATGGGCGACATACTTACATGCTTGTATAAAGTATATAGAAGGAGATGCTCTTACAAATAGTTCTTTAAGGGAAAGATTTGGTGTTGCAGAATCGTATTCAGGTAGTATTTCAAGATTAATTAAAGAAGTTCTAAATAGTAAATTAATAAAACCTGTGGATCCTAATACAGCCCCTCGTTATATGAAATACATTCCAATATGGGGGTGATTTAACTTGCTGGTAACTTGCTATATCAACAGTAAATGGATTTATATTATTGATTTATAATAGTTTGTCTATTAAGTTTAACTTGCTGGTAAGTTGCTTAATGGTAATAATACAATTATGATTTTACAAATAGTTTACAAAGAATAAATGTTCAATAATCTGATAATACATTATTTTTTGTTACCTTTCCTCTAAAAAAGAAGATCACCTCCCTCGCTTTAGCCTTTAGAGAGGATTTTTCTTTCACATAAGCACATAACAAAGTTAAAAGGCACTACATCGTAGTCCTTGATTTTAAGTATTATTTTCCTCTTCGAGCTTAAAAACTCATACAGGCATCCAATGCAGTTTGAAGTACCAGTCAGTTTGCGAAAACGGGTTATTAACACCACAAAGGTACGGACCTTACAACAGACTGTATATATAAGTCCCCGATGGGGAATTATATCATAAAGTGAGGGAGATATTTCCGAAATTCCAGCAAAAAATTACATTTGCAGAGAAGATCATTCTTTCTTACTCATTAGAGCCAACTTATAATAGACCTCAGCAGTCTAAAGATACAAATAATTATTGAACTTAGAGTTCGGAACAAGGCTAAAGTGAGGGAGGTGGTCTTCTTTTTTATGTAAGTTTGTTAGCAGCTAATCATACCACTTTTATTTGAAGCAAGATGAAGAAGATAGCACGTTACAAATCCACTACCTACACCAAAAAATGGATTTATAAATCTTTTAAAGATAGGGATATATCTTTAGGGAAAAGAATTGTCGCTAATTCGTAACCTATTCTACAATGAGCAGGTAACTACCTCTCATTTCCAATCACTTATATATTTTTAGTAACATCGAAAAACAAATCTATTAAATCAGAGTGAGTTATTTTGATAATTGAATGAGTTATATTATCTTTGTCATGTAATGTTTAGATGAATGGACATCATAAAGACAATGTGAGACTGAATCAGACAAACTTCAGTTACTAAAACATTACTAAGAGAAAAATTGATATTATTATAACCTTGTAAATAAGGAACTTGTGGAGAAAAGGTTCATAATCCTGTCTCTCCGCTGAAACGTTGAAAATCAACGACTTAAGGAACTACCCAGCTTTACATTATCAAGTGTGAAGCTGGGTATTTTGTTTTGTTCAAGGCTTTGGTTTTAATTCCTTCTTTACATTTCATCCACATCTATCCACTCCATCCGGGGATCTACGAGCGTCCGTTCCGTTACCTGCTTGCGTTGTCCACGGCTGTATTCGGGTATGAAGCGTACTTGTACGGATGTAATCTGTGCCGGATTCACTTCCTCGGGTGTGTCCACGCCTCGTCCGTTTGCTTGGCAGGTGCAGTAGAACGTACCCACGCCCATCAGTTTCACCGACCGTCCGGCGCTCATCATGTCCGCCAGTACATCACCCAAATTAGCCAGTACGGCATACGTGTCTCCCCGGCTTACGGTGGAGATGAGTGACAATCGGGCGGCAACGTCGTCCGTTGTATAAGGCCGCCCCTGTGTGATAGCTCTGGGGTACCACTTCCCTTTTTGTTTCTGTTTCTTGTAAAATGCCATAACTTGTTTTCTCCTTTTATTATTAGTGAATTCGCCCGATGTCCTGACTAAGCCAGGTTGATTCCCTGACTGTGCCAGGCCGATGCTATGACTTGGATAGAAATCATCATATATGATTATAGGAATCATTATACATGATTATAGGAATCATCCTACATGATTATAGGAATCATCCTACATGATTATAGGAATCATCCTACATGATTATATGAATCATCCTACATGATTCCTATCTAAGTCGCGAAGATAGCATAATTAAGTCATATACCGAGCATGGCTGAGTCCATAATCTTCCTCATCTCTTAGTTATCTTCAGACATTTGTATAGTTCGGAGAAAAATAATTCCTTTTTCTATCCGGTTCTTTATCTTTTCCTTACCTTTGGCATCATAAAACACACAACCTATGAGAACACTAATAATCTTATTTTTATGTCTCATCGTCCATTCATGTGATAGCAGGCAAAAGCGATTGGAAGAAGTTAAAACGGCATTGGATGATGAATCTGCCGATTTAATCGAGATATTTGCCGGACACGACGACGAAGGCAAATATCATATCAATGAAGATGCGCTTAAAGTTGTAGAATTATACTCCACCGATACATGTAGTTATTACTTTGAAGAAGCGGTAAGATTTACAGAAATCATAGCATTTAATCCGGAGGACGAGCGGGAGCGATTGGCAAATTATCCTGCGCTGATGAAATATGAAGTTGAGGACCGGCGCCGGATTGTAGCTTATATGATAAACACATTGCAGCCTATTTATGAGAAGTTCAACCCTTTATGCGTCACCATGCCGGGATATGGCCTTCCGGATGCGTACGATATCGGAATTATTGATTGTTTCTGGAACATCTGCTTTAATGACAGGGAACTGATAAAGGAAATCGAAGCGAACCATTGCTACGGCTTGCCCCATCTGACGGAACTGATAGAGAAGATGCGCCGGGACGAACGCTTTATAAATAAGGATACGGGAGCTTTGGAGTCTTGGCTGTTTTCGCCGCAGGATTATACTGCAGGCTCATTGATAGAACCGGACAGAACCCTATTGCCCGAGGATGAAGAAGCGGAGATAGACATCCTTTTGCCGGCAGGATATAGAGATAGCCAGCTATCCGATTTTGACCATATGTATTCGGAGGCTTGGTATGATTTCTATCAAGGTGCGGATAGCTCTTTTTATATGAATGAGGCAACGATAAAGCTGGAAAACTTTTATGATGGTTGCATCGGAGACTCTGTGCCGAGTGTTTCTTCCGGCAGAGAAAACAGCATCGTACTGATAAAAGGCATTGTGCTCCAAGACAGTCTAATGGAAACCAAGCCCATGCCGGGTACTATTTTTGTGGGAGTGGAGTATGAATTTGAATTTCATAATCAGAAATATCTGTTACGTGGCGATGGAGTATTGGACGATGATAAGGAAAGCAATGATGGCTGGAATGCCGTGAAGAATTATAAGCTCTATTTGTCGAAAGCAAGCGCGGACGAGGAACAGTTGCTAATAGCTATGCCTGAATTCCAGGATACTTGCGTAGAACTACTTTGGATGGGAGACATGGATTTGGATGGTCGTCCTGATTTTATATTTGACGTTTCGGGCGATTATGAATCCAAGGCCGTTGTATTGTTTTTATCATCCAAAGCCGATGAAGGTTCGTTGGTAAAATGTGTAGGACATTCGGAATATGTCTTTGATTGCTGACAATTCTTAATTAATAGGGCATTCCGATACTCCGACGGAGAGTACCCTGTGTGCTTCTTGAAGTAACGGCTGAATGTTGATGGATCGGGGAAGTGGAACATCCATGTCACCTCTTGTACGGACAGTGTTGCTGACTGCAAAGCCACTTTCATTTCCAGTATAGCGTAGTTGTCAATCCATTGTTTGGCGGTATAGCCCATAGTCTGCTTGATTACCTTGCTCAGATGGCGGACGGTAACACAGAGACGGTCGGCATAGTAATCGACGGAACGAAAACGGCGTATGTCTTCCTCGACCATTGAAACAAACTTATCTTTGAGTTGCCAGCAGGCTGTGGTAGATTGGGTGTCGCTGTAAATACGCTCGGCCTTTTCGGCTATTTCGTATAGTATCATTCTGACACAAAGTGCTATTTGTTCACTCTGATAACGATTCCCGTTATCAGCGAGTTTCAACTTGAGTAACTGCAAATATTGACACATCAGGTTTTGCCCTTCTTCACGAAAGGAACAACCGTTATGCTCTCTGAGAAATGACACCTTATCGGACGGGAACGAATAGAACAGGTTGTGAAGGAATTCTTTGGAAAATGAAACGGAGATGAGTCCCAGCGATTCGTCCGCCTCGCAATAAAGAACGATCTGTTCAGGGAAAATCATTATGGTACTGCCGGAACTCAACTCATATAAATGCTGGTTTATGTAGATGCGGATATGCCCCGACTCGCAGAACAGCAGTTCGCCATGTTCGGAGCGGAATGGCTGCTGCGGCACGCTATCAGATGTGATGCTTGCTATTGATAATTTATCCATTGTGAATCCTTTTTGCACTGCAAAGTTAATAATTCAAAGGTAACAAGAGGTTGGAATGTTACTTTTTGCACATTATAAGCCGTTTTTTCATAAATGCCACCTCGAAACAAACGGCTACCTTCGCAGCCGAATTAAATCAATAAGTTATATGAGTAAAAGAGAATTAACAGCCCGTTACGGCCTTTTTCTTGCGGGACTGTACATCATGGCTTCCGGCATAGCGCTGACCATCAAAGCCGGACTTGGAGCTTCATCCATTTCATGTTGGCCTTATGTGCTTAGTTTGAAATATCCTGTTTCGCTGGGCACTTTTGTTTTTGGATTGAATGTAATCCTGATTATAGGGCAGATGGCTATCCTGAAACATGACTTCAAAAAGATTCAGTATCTTCAGATACCGATATCCTTTCTTTTCAGTGCATTTATTGACCTGTCCATGTTGTTGTTTGTTTCTGTCGTCCCCGAAAGTTATCCGGCAAGATGCGCGGTGTTGCTTGCCGGTTGTCTCTTGACAGGATTGGGGATATCGATGGAAGTTACTGCTAACGTGGTCATGCTTTCGGCAGAGGCATTTATACAGGCGGTGGTAATCAAAAGCGGAAAGGAGTTCGGGTATCTTAAAATCTGTTTTGACGTGAGTTGCACGTTGCTGGCAGCCGTATCTTCGCTTTTGCTTTTGGGCGGCATATCGGGAGTGAGGGAAGGAACCGTAGCTGCTGCCATTTTCGTAGGACTTTTTGCCCGTTTCTTTCTTCACATGACTCCCCGGCTTCGCAAAAGACTCGTTCGGGCAGTTTCAAGATAATTAGATATTTGTCCTCTCTCGATGAGATAGAATAAAAAAGTTCTCCGATTAGTGTCAGTATTTTGCGGAATGACAGACTAAACTATCAAAAGAAACAAAATAACGAACTAATCTTTCGTTTCATTCATTAATATAAAAAGAGGATATATGAGAACTATTATTTTATCTATTGCGTTGCTGGCTTTTACAGGACTGGCAACTGCACAAAAAACAATGAGCGGACAGCTCTCTAAAAATACGAATATGAGTGATGTAAAAGAAATCTATTTTGCAGGCGGATGTTTCTGGGGAACAGAACATTTCATGAAGCAGATTAATGGCGTTGTCGATACACAGGTGGGCTATGCCAATGGAAAAATGAGTATTAAGAATCCTACTTACGAGCAGGTTTGCAATGACAACACCGGATTTGCCGAGACAGTGAAGGTGAGTTACAACCCGCAGCAAGCTGACTTGAAGTTGTTGATAGATCTTTTCTTCAAAACGATAGATCCGACAACTCTCAACCGGCAGGGTAATGACAGGGGAACGCAGTATCGCACCGGCATTTATTATGCTGATAAAGCCGATCTGCCTCTTATCAGACAGACTGTGGAAGTTTTGGCAAAAGAATATTCCAGGCCGGTGGTGGTGGAAGTCGAACAGATAAAGAATTTCTATCCTGCCGAAGACTATCACCAGGATTATTTAGGCAAGCATCCGGATGGTTACTGTCATATCAGTCCTGAATTATTCGATATGGCGAAGAAGGCCAATATGAAAAGTGAAATGACGGGAGCAACCTCTGTCTCTCAAAAGAAATATCGGAAACCGGATGATGCAACATTGCATGCCACACTGACGGCCGAGCAGTATGCAGTGACGCAAAAGAATGCAACCGAAAGAGCTTTTCAGAATGAATATTGGGATGAGAAGCGTGAAGGGCTATACGTTGATATAACTACCGGCGAACCTTTATTCATCTCGACCGATAAGTTTGACTCCGGTTGTGGATGGCCCAGTTTCTCAAAACCCATAGACAAGAGTCTGGTTGTGAAAAAGATGGATGACTCTTACGGTATGGAGCGGATAGAAGTGCGCAGCAAAACCGGAAATGCACATTTGGGGCACGTTTTCGATGACGGTCCGGCAGATAAAGGCGGATTGCGCTATTGTATCAACAGTGCATCGCTGAAGTTTATTCCGAAGGAAAAGATGAAAGAGGAAGGATATGGTGATTATCTTTCTCTACTTGATAAGAAATAATGAAAAAAGAGTATCTTTGTAGGAGATAAAACGATGAGCGTATGCAGCAAAATGAAATCTCCACATCGGCTTTCGAGCTGGAAAGCTGGATAGATGACTATTCACAAATCCTGTTGGAACGGGCATATTATATGCTTTCTGATAAAGAAGATGCCAAAGATGTGGTTCAAGAGGTTTTCTTTTCCGCTTACAAAAGCAGGGATTCGTTTCAAGGAAAAAGTTCGCCGTTAACCTGGCTGACAAGTATCTTGCATCACAAAGTAGCCGATATATATAAGAAACGGTATAATGGAAGTGCTCCGTCATTCTCTTTCGATACGTTTTTTGATAAACATGGCGAATGGATTGAACCCGATGTGGCGGACCCTTGGGAAGAGGACGAGTTTGCAGTAAGTGCGCTGTTGAATAATGACAGCTTTTATGAGGTATTCAATCAATGTCTTGAAAATCTGCCCCGGCAATGGTTGATTGTAGTCAATAAATGCTATCTCCAGGAACAAAAGGCAGCCGAAATATGCCGTGAGTTGAATCTATCGGCTGCCAATTACTGGAAATTATTGCAGCGCAGCCGTCTTCAGTTAAGGAAATGTATTGATGTTCATTGGTTTAAATCGTAGCTCAAAGATGCTAAAAGAGTTTATACATATATTTACGCTGTCGTGTAAGCAAGCTACATATTTAATAGAAAAGCGTATCCACGTTCCTCTGTCCATGACGGAGAGAATGCGTTTGGCAATCCATCTTTGGCTTTGCAAGCTGTGCCGTGCATACGATGCAAAGGCTGTTTTCCTGGATCGTGTGATGAAGAAAGGAACTAAGAAAAAGACTTGTAACTGCCAATTCGAAGAGGATGAAGTGGAACAGTTCAAGGTAGGCATAAAAGAAAAAATAAACGGGTGATACGATAATCTCCCCCTGATAATCTAATAACTTAAAACAACCAACGTATTATGAATCAAGAACTGGCAATGAGCCCCAATTTATTGGTGGTTGATCTTCAAAAACCGGCTTCCGAATTTACGAAAGCAGACATCATCTCTTATATCGAGAAGAATGATATCCAGATGGTGAACTTTATGTATCCCGCAGCAGACGGGCGACTGAAGACGTTGAATTTTGTCATCAACAATGCTGCTTATCTCGATGCCATACTTACTTGCGGCGAACGTGTGGACGGTTCGAGCTTGTTTCCGTTTATCGAGGCAGGCAGTAGCGACTTATATGTAGTGCCTCGTTTCCGCACTGCTTTTGTCGATCCGTTTTCTGATCTGCCTACACTCGCCATGCTCTGCTCTTTCTTTAATAAGGATGGCGAACCGCTGGAAAGCTCTCCGGAATATACCCTGCACAAAGCCTGCCGGGCTTTTACCGATGTAACGGGTATGGAGTTCCAGACAATGGGAGAGTTGGAATATTATGTCATCTCAGAGAACGATGGCTTGTTCCCTGCTACCGACCAGCGTGGATATCATGAATCGGCCCCTTATGCCAAGTTCAATCAATTCCGTACGGAATGCATGTCGTATATTGCTCAGGCCGGCGGACAGATAAAATACGGTCATTCTGAGGTTGGCAACTTTACGCTCGGCGATAAGATCTACGAGCAGAATGAGATAGAATTCCTTCCCGTACGTGCCGACTATGTTGCTGACCAGCTGATGATAGCCAAATGGGTGATTCGCAATCTGGCTCACGAATATGGGTATAACATTACTTTTGCTCCGAAGATTACAGCAGGCAAGGCAGGTTCGGGTCTTCATATCCACATGCGCATTATGAAGGACGGGCACAATCAGATGTTGCAGGATGGCGTACTTTCCGAAACTGCCCGGAAGGCTATTGCGGGAATGATGCAGTTGGCACCTTCTATCACGGCTTTCGGCAATACGAATCCTACTTCTTATTTCCGCCTTGTTCCCCATCAGGAAGCGCCTACCAATATTTGTTGGGGCGACCGTAACCGCTCTGTGCTGGTACGCGTTCCGCTGGGCTGGTCGGCAAAAACAGATATGTGTATGCTCGCCAATCCGCTGGAAAGTCCGAGCCACTATGATACTACGCAGAAGCAGACGGTAGAGATGCGTTCGCCGGACGGTTCAGCCGATTTATATCAATTGATAGCCGGACTCGCCGTGGCCTGTCGCCATGGCTTCGAGATAGATAATGCTTTGGCTATTGCCGAGAAAACGTATGTAAATGTAAATATTCACAAGAAAGAAAACGAAGATAAATTGAAGCAATTGGAACAACTTCCCGATAGTTGCGCCGCTTCTGCCGATTGCCTGGAAAGACAGCGTGCTATCTTTGAACAATACCGGGTATTCAGCCCTGCAATGATTGACGGTATTCTCGCCAAGTTGCGCTCTTACGGAGATAAGACTCTGCGTAGCGAGATACAGGATAATCAGGAAGAGATGCTGAAGTTAGTCGAGAAATATTTCCATTGTGGATAATCAAAACCTAATTATTTCAGCAGTCAAAGGGACGACGCCTTAAAGACCGGCATTGCCTTTTGTATCTCCGATTCAAATCCAAACCAATACCCTTCCTCTGCTTTTTCGCCGACAGGCAGGAAGCAGAGGCGAAGGGTATCTTTGTATTCTCCGTAGATTACATTCCAATGCTCCGGTGGGATTTGGCGCTTGGTTTTTACTTTCTCTGCCGGCGCTTTCTTCAATGACATACCTGCTTCTATCCAAGCGATGGTGACTGCAATCTGATAGTCGGGATAATTGATTCCGCAGAATTCATAAAGGGTTAGTCCGCGCTTTTCCAGACTCATCGGCTGGTCTATAAGATTCTTTTGTACCAGATATTCCAGGAAAAGGTGAAGGAAGTTCTCGTCATCTAAAATCAGTGTGCGGGTGATGGCTTGCCAGGCGGGTGTATTATAAAACCCATCCAGCAACCGCGACAGTTGGCGGGCAGTTTGCAGTTCGCTCACGCTGATCTCGTTCGTTTCCAGCACCTCATAGGGTGGGAAAGGGGAGTATCGGATGCCCAGTTCTTCGGCTCTTCTTCGCATTTCCGTACCGGGAAGCAGTTTCAATGACTCCAGTTGTATTTCGCCGGCATTGTATTCGGCAAGAGTGCGCACATCTTCAAATATTTCGGATAGACGGTACAGAGGCAATCCGGCGATGAGGTCGGCATGGGTTTCCATGTTGGATAGGGAGCACAGGAATTTCAATCCCTTCAGCGCATCGTTCAGTTTACCCATTCGCCGGCTCTTTTGGAGAACGGGCTCGCGCAGGCTTTGTATGCCGGCTTCAAGATGAAGCAATCCTTCGGGCAGTTGTTGCAATTCTTCTTTCAGTTCTTCGGACAATAGGGCAGGGTGCATCTCCAGATGAAAACGTATATCCGGGGAGAATTCTAAAAACAGTTGCAGTAATTCCTTTGCCCGGCGAGCGTTATAGTTGAATGTCCGGTCCAGGACACGAACATTCTTGATGCCATGCTGATGGATAATCTGAAGGCGTTTCCGGATGTCCTCAATAGATAGCGTGCGCACCGGCTTTTCTCCACCGCTCACACAGAAGGCACAAGTATTGAAGCATCCCCGCGTTGTTTCGAGTTGTACAAAGGGCTTGCTCCAATTAAAGAAACGGCTCTTTTCAGGCGGTACAAGATCTGAGAAATTCAGTACGCGGGCTATTCCATTATCCGTGTATTGTCCTTCACGGTCAAGATAGCATAGTCCCGGAATAGTATTCCATTCCCCGGGTTGGTCCCAGCAGTTCAGCCATTGCGGAAACACTTCTTCTCCTTCTCCCCTGAACACACAGTCGATGAAAGGATTCTTACGAAGGAATTCTTCGTTATCTCCCAGAAACTCCGGCCCACCCAGTATGAAGCGGCTTTGAGGTAACAATGCTTTTAGTCTTGCCGTGATGTGCAGCAGTTGCTCATGATTGAACAGCCAGGCTGTTGCTGCCAGGATATCGGGGCGATACCTGTATATTTCATCGACAATCATTCCCACGTTTTCATTAATAGTAGTAGATACTATTTCCCATTCTATAGAGTCGTCGTCGGCAATCTGTGCGTGCAGCGCAGGGAGTGCCAATGAAGAGTGTGCGTATGAACTGTTGAGGTCTATCCAGAGAATTTTCATGTTTTAACAGGATTACGATTTTCCATTGGCTTTCATATACTGTATGGGCGTAAGTCCGAATATCCTATAGAATGCACGATAAAAAGTAACGTAGCTATTGAAATTCGCTTCTTGAGCGATGCCATTGATAGAAAGAAACGGTTTTTCTTTCATCAGTTTCACAGCATACTCTACACGTAAACGGTTTAGGTAATCATTGACATTATTGGCATCGGCATACCGCTTCAGTAAGCGGGGAAGGTCATTCTTGTTAATATTGGATATACGCAACAAATCATCACGTCCAAAATTGGGCTGCAAGAAAAGATTTTGCTCTAACAGCAGGCGTTCCATCCGCATAAAAAGAGTATACCCCAAAGAAGAGTCTGTCTTAGAGAAAGTACCCCCAACGGAGTCAGAAACAGTTTTGGCAGGGGCATCCGGGGCAGAGCCAATCGAATCTTTACCACCAGTTTCGACAGAGGTCACCGAAGCCGAACCGACAAGAGCGGCCTCTAACTTTTCATATGTCTTGTGCAAATTCTCACGTTGCGCCAAGAGTTCGTCTATCTGTTTCACAGCAATACGGTTTCGCTTACGGCTCATTCGCAAGTTACACCAGATAACTCCTAGTAGAGCAGACATCAGAACAATAATCACACCCGAACCGGCCAGCATAAAACTGCGATGTTGTGCCAACGTACGCGTTTTCGCCAGTTGCAATTCCTTTTCGTTCAGGCGGAAGACCGAGGCATACTCCTGTGCTCTACTTTCCTTTTCGCGACTGTACAGACTGTCCTGTAACACACTGATACGTAATTGGTAGGCATCAGCCTTGTCATAAAGTTGTAGACCACGGTATGCCTGTGCATAACGATCCAACATAGTGTAGTAATGAAAGTTCACCGTGTCACCATGCCAGACAGAAGCAACAGTATCATTCAGTTGCAACGCCTCTCGATAGCGATGCGCTTCGAGCAGATAAGGAATAATTTCCTGCTTGTTTCGTGTGATATGGGCAAAATCTGTTTCCATGAAACAGTGATAGTATCCCTTCGCTTCGTCCGTTTTGCCTTCCTGCTGCAATAGATAAGCCATCTTGGAACAGACATAAGCCTGTTGTTGGTCGATGTATCCCGGAGGAGGTCCGGGCTTTCCTGTCATGTGGCGGACAAGATTCTCGCGACGTCGGCCGATGTCAATAGCATCACTACGTCTGCCGTTGGTTATAAGCACTGTCATCAGTTCGCCGTAAGCTGTGGAAAGTTGCGCCATGACACGTATATCATCTATATCCTCCATCAGGGATATACTTGCGTTGAAAGCCTCCAACGCTTCATCCAGCCGATTCATGCCAGCATAAATACGTCCCATGACAAATAGCATCTCTCCTTCCTCGGCACGATTGTTTAGCCGACGTGCCAGGTCAACGACCTCCCGGCAAAGGCGGATTCCCTCTTCATACTTTCCCTGCCCCTCCAATGCACTTACCAGCAATGTTAGCATACGTAACTTGCGATGGGGAACCAGTCGCACCGAATCTGCCTCAAGAGCCCGAAGGGTGTATTTCTCTTTCAGCAGATTCTCATTTTTCACCTCGTAGCACATGGCACGAAGCATATCTATTTTGAAAGGTTCCATATCCGGCAGATGGCGCTGCTCGGCAGAGTCGAGCAATTGTAAGGCACGGTCGGGCGTACGAAGATGGATACTCTGTATATAGCGGTCATGAAGCAGACTGTCGGAGACAACTTCGTGTCCGGCACGGACAAATAAAGGAAACAGCAACAACAGTAGGGGAAGCAAATATTTCATATCATGAAAAATTTTAATAGCCATGCAAAGATAATGAAAATTTATAAATCGCTTACCTTTATATTTGCCGCTTTACAGTTATGAAAGCTTTAATCCTCCAAGAAGCCTGATATACAACGAAAGAAAGAGGAATCTCATTGCTGATATTCCTCTTTCTTTCGGGGTGACTGATGGGACTCGAACCCACGACATTCAGAACCACAATCTGACGCTCTAACCAACTGAACTACAGTCACCATGTTAGTGCATTTCTTAAATGCGGTGCAAAGATAGAGATATTCTTTAATATAGCAAAGAATAGAGGAACTATTTTTGCCTTTTCGGTATCATTTTTTATTCTCGTAGATATCTATATTGTGTTGCTGAAGGAGTTTCCGGGAGTTATCAGTAAAGATTTTCAGATGGTTACGAGCTTCTTGTGGTAAATTCTCCGAAGAAAGATATGCGGGATAAAGAATGAAGTTTTTTTCTTTAGTAAGTTCGGGGCGGGCCGTCCATACAAGATCATATCCGCAGGAAGAAACGCGACAATAAGGAAAAGAAAATGGGGTACACTCTAATGCGGGGTCTTTACTTTGCCCGGAATAGCTGGGACGGATGGGTTGCGGCAGGGGGAACTTCTCCAGTTGCAGTGTAAAGATGAGGCCGCCGTCCGTGTTTAGATTGCTCATATTAGAAATGAAGTTTCCTAATGAGTAAACTACGACGTGCTGTCTGGTTCCGTCCGTACGGAGTTCCATCGGCTGAATGACGTGTGGATGCGAACCGATGATGTGCGTCACGCCTTGTTGGAATAGCCATTCGGTAAGTTCTTTCTGTTCACGGTTGGGCAGCGATTGATATTCTTCTCCCCAATGCATACACGCAATGATGGCATCCGGCCGGCGGGCCCGGGCACTGCGGATATCTTGCAAGATGATGTCTTTGTCGATGTAATTTACGACATTGGGTGGGCTTACTTTGATTCCGTTAGTGCCATAAGTATAATTGAGTAAGGCGATGCGGAAACCATTTTTATGGATAAACAGAGGATAACGCTGCTTTTGTTCCGATGGGTTCCGGTAAGTTCCGGTGTACGGAATGTGCAGTGAGTCGAGCATCAGGATGGTACGCTCCAATCCTTTTTTGCCACGATCCAAGCAATGGTTGTTGGCAGTTACCAATATATCAAAACCGGCATCCTTGATGGCTTGCAGATATTCATCGGGTGCGCTGAATGCCGGGTATCCCCGATAAGGTTCTCCGGCCAAGGTCACTTCCAGGTTCCCGATGGCAAGGTCGGCACGGGAGATCTGTTCCTTGACGAGGGAGAAACAAGGCGAGTAGTCATATCCGCCTTCAGAGGTACGTGCGGCATCTATCTGCGCCTGGTGCTGCATCAGGTCACCAACAAATAATAGCGTAATCCTTTCTTGTGCAGAAAGGGTTACGCTATTCAGTATGGCAATAAAGGCTATGAGCGCTTTCATTACCTCTCTTATTGGTAGATAGCTTTTTTGCCTGCCAACAATGTATTTTTCATCAAAGAAACGATGGTCATCGGTCCTACACCACCCGGCACGGGAGTGATGAATGAACACTTCGGGGCAATCTCATCAAACTTCACGTCGCCGGTCAGTTTGAATCCAGACTTCTTCGTAGCATCCGGCACGCGGGTAGTGCCCACGTCGATAACGACTGCACCTTCCTTCACCATCTCTGCTTTTACAAAGTTGGGCTGTCCCAGGGCGGCGATGATAATATCGGCTTCCTGGCACTCTTTCACCAAATCCTTGCTGCGGCTGTGGCAAACGGTTACGGTGGCATCACCGGGATATGCTTTCTGCATCATGAGGGCGGCCATCGGCTTGCCCACGATATTGCTGCGTCCCAATACCACGCATTTCTTGCCGGAAGTTTCTATCTCATATCTCTTCAACAGTTCAAGAATACCGTTGGGAGTGGCAGATACATAGCAAGGCAGTCCGATAGACATACGCCCTACGTTGATAGGATGGAAACCGTCTACATCTTTGCGGTAGTCGATGGTTTCAATGACCTTCTGCTCCGAAATATGTTTGGGTAAAGGAAGCTGTACGATGAAACCGTCCACGTCTGCATCCTCGTTCAACTCGCGTACCTTGGCAAGCAACTCTTCTTCGGTTACATCTACTTCGTAGCGGATGAGGGATGACTTGAATCCACAGACTTCACAAGCTTTTACTTTAGAAGCGACATACGTTTCGCTACCCCCATCGTGTCCTACGAGAATGGCGGCCAGATGCGGACGTTTGCCTCCGCGTGCCACTATCTCGGCTACTTCTGCTGCAATCTCCAGTTTTACTTGCTCCGAGATTGCTTTTCCATCTATTAGTGTCATATCGTATTATTTTTTCATTTTCGGCATCATCTTGCCCATCTTGCTGCCGGTCACCATCTTCATCATCTTGCGAGTCTGGTCGAATTGTTTCAGCAAGCGGTTCACTTCTTGAATATTCGTACCGCTACCTTTGGCGATGCGTTGGCGGCGCGAGCCGTTCAATATGGCAGGATTGCTGCGCTCTTCGGGAGTCATGGAGTAGATAATGGCTTCGATGCTTTTGAAAGCGTTGTCGTCAATATCGATGTCTTTGATAGCCTTGCCCACACCCGGTATCATGGATGCCAGGTCTTTCAGGTTACCCATTTTCTTTATTTGGGCTATCTGGCTGAGGAAGTCGTTGAAGTCGAACTGGTTCTTGGCAATCTTCTTTTGCAGGCGTTTGGCTTCTTCTTCATCGTATTGCTCCTGTGCACGTTCTACCAAAGAAACGATGTCACCCATACCGAGGATACGGTCTGCCATACGTGAAGGGTGGAACTGGTCGATAGCGTCCAGCTTTTCGCCCGTACCCACGAACTTAATCGGCTTGTTCACTACCGAACGGATAGAAAGAGCGGCACCACCGCGGGTATCACCGTCCAACTTCGTCAGTACCACACCGTTGAAGTCGAGGCGTTCGTTGAATTCCTTGGCTGTGTTCACTGCATCCTGACCGGTCATGGAGTCCACCACGAACAAAATTTCGTTCGGGTTGATGGCCTTCTTGATGGCAGCTATTTCGTTCATCATCTCCTCGTCCACCGCCAGACGGCCGGCTGTATCGACGATTACCAAATCATAACCTTTGGCTTTGGCTTCCTGGATGGCGTTCTGGGCGATGCTTACCGGGTCTTTGCTATCCGGTTCAGAGTACATCGGAACGTCAATCTGCTCGGCCAGCACACGCAACTGCTCTACGGCGGCAGGACGATATATGTCGCAAGCTACCAGTAACGGTTTGCGGTTCTTTTTGCTCTTTAGCATGCGGGCCAGCTTTCCAGAGAAAGTGGTCTTACCGGAACCTTGCAGACCGGACATCAGGATAACGGCGGGTTTGGAGTCGATATCGATTTCTGCAGTCTCACCGCCCATGAGTTGGGTCAGTTCGTCATGCACTATCTTTACCATCAACTCGCTGGGTTTTACGGCAGTCAGCACGTTCTGTCCCATCGCTTTCTCCTTAACGGTATCGGTGAATGTTTTGGCTACTTTGTAGTTTACGTCGGCATCCAGAAGTGCTTTGCGCACGTCCTTCAAGGTTTCTGCAACGTTGATTTCGGTGATTTTGCCTTCACCTTTCAAGATTTTAAACGACCTCTCAAGTCTTTCGCTTAAATTATCGAACATAGTATTTAATTACAATTACTAATTTACTAATTACAAATTACTTCTGTCAGAGAGTTTTAGCTATTCATGCTCATCAGGAATTCGTCGTTGTCTCTGGTCTTTTCCATGCGGTCTCTTACGAAGTTCATTGCTTCTATCGGATTCATGTCGGCAAGGTATTTACGCAGAATCCACATACGATCCAAAGTCTGCTTGTCTTGCAGCAGGTCGTCGCGGCGGGTGCTCGATGCAACGATGTTGACGGCAGGGAAGATACGCTTGTTGGACAGGTTGCGGTCGAGTTGTAACTCCATGTTACCTGTACCCTTGAACTCTTCGAAGATAACTTCGTCCATCTTGGAGCCGGTATCGATCAGTGCAGTGGCAAGGATGGTCAGTGAACCGCCGCCTTCAATGTTACGTGCAGCACCGAAGAAGCGTTTGGGCTTATGCAGTGCATTGGCATCCACACCACCTGAAAGCACTTTGCCCGAAGCGGGGGATACAGTGTTGTAAGCACGTGCCAGACGGGTGATAGAGTCAAGGAAGATAACGACGTCGTGTCCGCATTCTACCATTCGTTTGGCTTTTTCGAGAACGATGCCTGCAATCTTCACGTGGCGTTCTGCCGGTTCGTCGAAAGTAGAAGCAATCACTTCGGCATTTACGGTGCGTGCCATGTCGGTTACTTCTTCCGGGCGCTCGTCTATGAGCAGCATTATCATGTAAACTTCCGGGTGATTGGCTGCAATGGCATTGGCGATATCTTTCATCAAGATGGTCTTACCGGTTTTGGGCTGTGCCACAATCAAGGCACGCTGACCTTTACCGATAGGAGCGAAGAGATCGACCACGCGGGCAGACATAGAGTCGGAATAACCTCCTCTGCAAAGATTGAACTTCTCATCGGGGAAGAGCGGGGTAAGATGCTCAAAAGGTACACGGTCGCGGACAAAAGCCGGATCGCGTCCATTGATTTTGGACACCTTTACCAGTGGAAAATATTTTTCACCTTCTTTGGGCGGACGGATCACACCTTCTACCACATCGCCGGTTTTCAGGCCGAAGAGCTTGATTTGCGATTGTGATACATAGATATCGTCCGGTGAAGAAAGGTAGTTATAATCGGATGAACGGAGAAAACCATAGCCGTCCTGCATGATTTCCAGTACACCGGTTCCGGTGAGGATATCATCGAACTCATAAGCCTTTTCACGCTCTATCGTTTTGCGTTGTTCAGGAACGGGAGTATAGTTCTCATTGGCATTGTACGGTTGAGCAGGGCGTTGAGGCTGTACAGCGGCAGGGCGTTGCTGGTAACCGGCACGATTATTATTATTGTTATTGTTTTCGCGCGGGCGCAGACGCGGACGCTGTTGTTGCTGCTGTGAGTGTTGTTCGGCGGGTGCGACAGGAGTTTCGGCTTTGGTAGCTTCGAATTTGCCGATGAGTTCAGAAGGTAATTCTATCTTTTCAGTCGGCAGGTCTTCAATCGGAATGAAGTCGTCTTCTACTTCTGCCAGGATAGGGCTTTCATCCGGTACGATCTCTTTGGGAGCTTTGGTTTCTACCTTGGCAGACTTCGGCTCGAAGTTCAATTCCGGTTCTGCAATTGCCGGAGTTTCCTGTTCCGTAACTTCAGCAGTTTCTTCTTTCACTTTGCGCGGACGTCCCGGTTTACGTTTCGGGGCGGAAGCCGGCTTCTCGGAAGTAGCAGCAGCAGCGGCGGTTGCCGTAGCCGGTTCTTTGGGAGTAACTACTTTGGGCTGCTCTTTGGGTGTTTCCTCAGTTTTGGGTTTGGTGAGGTCGCCATTTTTGTTAGCAGAGAATACTTTGTCGTTATTTTCTTTCTTTACAGTCACTCGCGAACGCTTTTGTTTGTTGTCTCCTCCTTTGCGCTCTTCTTTCAGTTTGTCGGCGGCTACTTTCTTGGTAGCTCCGGCAATGGCTTGTTCATCGAGTATTTTATAAACAAGTTCTTCTTTTTTAAGTGATTCTGTTTTCTTTATACCCAGTTCTTGGGCAATAGTTTGCAGTTCCGACAAATTCTTGTCGTTCAGTTGAATGATGTTATACATACAGTATATGTGTGAATGGTTTAATATTTTTCGTTTGAAAAGGCACAAATGCGCAGTTGTATATGTCGTCTGGAACAACTTTGGCAGGTTTGCCTTGTAATTTATGATTTATGGGATATTTATTATTGAACCGGAAATCTGGTTAACAATTCTTGCCGCAGCAGGAAGTCGCAGAATGTTTCAACGGCGCAAAGGTAATAAATATTTTTGGTTTCATAAATAAATTGCCCTTTTTTCAATTTAAAACTTTACCTTTGCCTTAAAAGAGAAGGTAAATTATCCTTTGGCATTAAATAAAAGCATTAATTTATGAATATAGATGAAGCGCGCCTGATAACGTTTTCACCCACTTGTACTTCTAAACAAGTAGGCAAGGCAATTGTTCGCGGCACGGGAATTTCTTCTGTGACAGAAATGGACCTTACTTTGAAAGTCTCTGCCGACCAGGAAGTTCCGGCAAATACTTTAGCTGTTATTACAGTGCCCGTTTATGGCGGGCATGTGGCTCCGTTGGCGTTGGAGCGGATGAAGAACCTTCATTCGGACGGTGCACCTGCCGTGATAGTAGTGGTCTATGGAAACCGGGCTTACGAAAAGGCGTTGACCGACTTGGATGCTTTTGTTACCGAACGCGGTTTCAAGGTGATTGCGGGAGCTACTTTCGTTGGAGAGCATTCGTTTAGTAATGACAAATATCCGGTAGCTGCCGGTCGTCCCGATGTCGATGACTTGGAGTATGCAGCGCTTTTCGGCGAAAAGATACGCACCAAGATTGCTGCCGCCACTGATATGGAAAAACTGTATGGAGTGGATGTGTCGCGTATTCAGCGTCCTCGTCAACCCTTCTTCCCCTTGCTTCGCTTTCTGCGCAAGGTTGTTCAATTGCGTAAGAGTGGCGTTCCCACCCCGGTCACTCCGAAGGTGGATGCCGAACGTTGCACGCATTGCGGATATTGTGCGATGCATTGCCCCACGGGTGCCATCTTGAAAGGGGATGAATGCAATACGATTACCGAGAAATGTATCCGATGCTGTGCTTGCGTAAAAGGATGCCCGCAGAAAGCACGCACTTACGATACGCCGTTTGTTGTATTGCTGGCGGATTGTTTCAAGAGGCAGAAAGAAGACAGGATTATTATTTAGTGATAACTTATCATTTATCACTTATCACTGTTATCACTTTCTTCGTCCCCTCATCTACTCTAAATCGATTGTCCGCCCGTTCTCCCACCAGCCAGATGATATCATCGCCGCAGCAGAGCACCCATTGCCGTTCTTTGCGCAAAAGGGAGAACTTGCGGTCGGTCAGATAATCGCTTACTTTTTTCCGCCCTTTCATGCCGAAGGGCACGAATGTATCTCCTTGCTGCCAGAGGCGTAATGAGAGGGAATGCCGTAGTTTGTCCGCATCGAAGCAAGCTGTGTTCCTATCCCGTGGAATCACAAAGTCGGGAGTATATTCATACTCTTTCATCGTTAAGTTCGGTTTCGTAGCTTCTTGCAGCGGCTCTATCAGCAGCAGTTCCCGGTCTTTGACGACGCGCCAGCAGGTGCTGGCAAAGACTTTACCCGGCTGTCCGCTCAATGCCCGGTATATGTCTTTCACCTGGGCGGCATTGAATCCCAGCGGATACAATATTTCAAACAGTACTGTTTCCGGCGCCGTCTCTTGCAACAAGGTATGGATGCGTATGCCTTCGGGAGTTAGTATTCGCTTTTTTGCTTCTTCTATACCTCTTTTATATATAGAGGCTGCATCTTCCAGATGTTCCGCCGTTTTCAGAATACTTTCTTTTACTGCGGGGTTGATCTCCTGCATCATGGGTAGCAGATTGAGCCGTATCTTGTTGCGGGTATATTCGTCTTGCAGGTTGGTGCTGTCCGTCACGTAGCTTTGTCCGAGGCTGTCCAGATAGTCTGTTATTTCTTTCCGGTCCAGGCAGAGTAGGGGACGTGCTATTTTCCCGTTCCGGGGCTGTATTCCCCGCAGTCCGTTGATGCCGGTTCCCCGGATTAGATTGAGCAGAAACGTTTCCACGCTGTCGTCCCGGTGGTGTGCTACGGCTATTACTGCTGCACCACATTTCTCCCGTACTTCTTCAAACCAGCCGTAGCGCAATTCCCTCGCAGCCATTTCGATAGAGATATGCCGTTCCTTTGCCTCTTTCTCCGTGTCGAAATGAACGATGTGCAAGGGCACTTCCTGTTCCCGGCATAAGCTGCGCACAAACTCTTCGTCCCGGTCGGATTCCGCTCCGCGAAGATGAAAATTGCAGTGGGCTGCTTCGCAGGTATATCCTAAGTGCAGGAGCAGGCGCAACAACGCCACCGAGTCGGCTCCTCCACTCAGTGCCACCAGCACTTTGTCTTCTGCTGTGAAGAGTCTGTGGTGGTCAATATATTGTGCTACATGAGATTTCATATTTTGCAAAGATATACATCTTTCTCAACATAACATCGCTATCGCTTACACAAACTTCGGAAATCGCAGTACTCGCACTTTTTCGTATCTTCCGTCTGGCTGAAAGTCTCTTCCTCGTTGTAAATCTCTTGCAGCAATCCTTGCAGGCGTTCGCGGAACTCGTCTTCGTAGAAGGCGAAGTTGTTGACCGGCGTTTTGGCTTGCCGCGGTGCTCCTATTTCGATGACCGGGGAGTAGTTTTCGGAAGCTGCCCGGTGGATGTAGAGCAGGGAGGGGGCTACCTTCAACGGCTGCCGGCGGCATAGGATGGCGGCATAGAGGAAGGTTTGGAAGATGTAGCTGGGGCGGTTGTCGGCAGGGGTGAAGAGCTGCTCGATGCTTTCGGGCGTCTTGGGCGTACCTCCGGTTTTGTAGTCTACGATGCGCAGGGTATCATCCTTGCTGTCCAGGCGGTCTATGGTGCCGCCTATTTGCAGGGTGAGGGCGCCTTGCGGGGTGGAGATTTCCATCACTTCCCTTACTTCCTGCTCCATGCCTTCCATGCAGAAGGGGGCGTATTGCAGGTCGTTGCGCAGCAACTGGCGCAGGTAGGAGGCGATGACTTTGGAGTGGATGAGCTGCGTGCCGTTGTACTCCGGTTGCTCCGTTGCCGGCAGGTGGAAGAGTTTCTCTTTGAAAGCATTGTCTACATAGGTCTGAAGGCGGACGTCGTTCTTCAACAGTTGCTCCAAATCCTCTTTCCGTATTTCTTTTCCATTGGCAGTGAGGTCATGGTACACCAACTCGGCGGCATAGTGGAAGATGGTTCCGAACAGGGCGGAATCTATCTCGGCACTCACTTCTTCGGGCGCTTTCAGTCCGGCAACGTAGCGGTAGTAGAACTTCAGACGGCAATCGAGGTAGGCGTTCAGAGCCGACGGGGAGAAGTAGGCGCGGGGGTGCCGGTGTATGTCGTAGGCACTATGCATCTGTGCCAGCATTTCTGGTGTCTTGACGATGTTGATGTTCCGGCTCGACTGGGGCGACTGTCCGGCTTCGAGGTACTGGCGGCGTATGTCGTGCGGAGACTCTACAAGGAATTGCAGCATGAAGCGGGACATCTCGCCACGGTTCAGCCCGTCGGAAGAGGTGTTGTACAACAAGGTGACGTTCTCCGCCCGCTGGATGAGGCGGTAGAAGTAGTAGGCATAGACGGCATTCTTGTGCTCGATGGTGGTCATGCCGAAGGCGCGCCGCAGGTTGTAGGGGATGAAGGAGGAATCGCCGCCCGCCTTGGGCAACTGCCCTTCGTTGAGGGAGAGCATGATGAGGTTGCGGAAGTCGAGGTTGCGCGTTTCCAGTACGCCCATCACCTGCATACCGATGGCGGGTTCGCCGTGGAATGGGATGTTGGCGGAGGTGAGCAGGCGGTTCAGCAGACGCTTCAGGGTATCTATTCTCACACCGGCAAGATCGCCGGTTTCAATGAGGCTGACGAGGCGGTTGATGAGGGTGTAGCTCTTGAACAACGATTCGCGGTAGAGCTGGTTGAAGATGTCTTCGGCATCCTTCTCCTGGCGATAGACCACGGCTACCAGGCGAAGCAGGTCGGTGAGGTAGCGGCAGAGGGCGGCAATGCCGTTCTGCGGGGTGAATATCTGTTCCAGAAAGGCGTCCTGCTTCAGTTCCGAGGGGAGGGGGTAGAAGCGGTTGTCTTTTGTCAGTTGGCGTTCCAGGGTCTCGGCGGCAGAGGAAAGCTGACGGGTGTAGGGGTGTTTCAGCAGAGCGAGCACGGTTTCGTAGGAATACCGGCCGGTGCCTGCATGGTAACCGGTAGTTTGCAATTCCATCAGTGCATTGATGAAACTATAGACAGGTGTCTGTGCCAAGGGAAATCCCATAGTGATGTTGACGTTCTTCACCTCCGAAGGGATGGAGTGGAGGACGGGCAGCAGCAGGGCTTCGTTGCAGAGGACGACGGCGTTCTCCTTTTCCTTCGTTCCCCCGTCGAGCCCTAATCCGCGTATCCACTCCGGGAGGTAACGTGCCTGGGCATTTTCCGTAGGGGCGGAGATGAAACGTACGTTCTTCGGTCGGCGCAGGACGTCGAAGGCGGTTTCGGGCAGTTGGTTGGGAAAAACTGCGAGGTTGCGGAGGATGAACTCGCCCGCTTCGTGGGTGTAGGGAGGCTGTTGCTCGCGGGGCAGGCGGGTGTAGAAGATGTCGTAGTCCCAGTAGAACATAGCTTTCCCGGCATCTTGCAGCAGCTGGAAGAAGCGGGTTTCCACCCGGTTCAGCACGTTGAAGCCGACGAAGACGTAGCGGTCATAGCGCAGGCGGTCGGGGACGAGTTGCTCCATGACTTGTCGGTACATCATGCCTTCATAGGCGATGCCGAGCTCGGAGAGGCGGGCACGGTAGCGGCGGTAGATGTCTCCCAGCTTGTCCCAAAGAGAGATGAACTTGGCTTTCAGTTCGGTGCGCCTTTCGATGGAGAAGTTCTGGAAGAACTGCCGGATGGCTTCTTCCTGCTCGGGGTCGAGGAAGTCATAGTCGTCCATGATGTTCTTCAAGTCTTGCAGGTTGGAGAAGAGGCGGTCGGCATCCACCAGGTTCTTGTCCACGTCGTCGAAGTCGCTGATAAGCAGTTCGCCCCAGAAGTAGAAGTCGTCCAGTGTCTCTTCACTATGGGTTTCTTCGCGAAAGACCTTATAGAGTTCGCACACCAGGCGAATGGGGTCGCCCGGCTTCAGGGGCGATAGCTGGCGGAACAGTTCGCTGATGCTGACGTAGGCGGGCGACCATAGCGGGCGGGCGGACTGCGCGGCGAGGTATTCGTTGAAGAACAGGCTGGCGCGCTTGTTAGGGAAAACGATAGCGGTGCGTGAGAGGTCGCTGCCTATCTTCGTGTAAAGGTCTTGGGCTACGAGTTGGAGGAATGTTTCCATATTGGCTATGTTAGTGGTTTAAAGTTGGATAATTCAGGGTCGGTGGGGATAGAGGGGTGTTCTCCTTCTCTACTACTCCCAGCACCTTCAGCGGTGTCTGCGTGGTGTACTCTGCCGCCTGCTTCATGGGCGTGGGATTGGTGGTGCATTGGCTGACGACGCGTATGAGGTATTCGCCCTGCGGCAGGTCCGGCGGGGCAAGGGCGATGATGCGCTTGCGGGTGCAGACGACGAGTTCTTCGGGGCGGATGTGGAGGCGTTCGTCTCCGGTGGCGGCGTCGATGAGGTAGACGCCCCGCTGGGGCAGGTCGCCATTCATCAGCAGCATACGGCCGCGCAGGGTGAAGGTGCGCCCGGGCGTCAGACGCTCGTTATGGGTGTGGCTGGCGGTATCTTCCACATCGCTGACGGAGAGGCGGAGGCCGGTGCCGCTCACTTCATGGAAAAGCGGGTCGGCAAGTACTGCTTTCAGTCGCGCACCGGGGGTGTAGCGCACGGTGGCGATGTTCTGTCGGCGGGCTTCGGGGTCGGTGCGGTCGGGGTTCCAGATGCCCGTCACGGTGGGGGTCAGGGTACCTATCAGGGTGCTGACGGCAGAGCCTTCGAGAAGGCAGTCTTCGGCTTCATTCAGCAATACTTGTGCGGCGGCACGCAGGGTCTCCGGGTTCAGTCCGCAACCGCCTCCGTCGGTGGCGCGGGCTATCAGGTCGTCCAGCGTCAGGGTGCGGGCAATTATTGCTTTGGGATAGAACACATCTTTCTGGTCGGTGTAGTTGGAGCGTATCAGTCGCACGTTCCATTCAGCTCTCTTCTTGCTCATGCTTCAATGCTGTATTGGGTTTATATCTTCACAAAGATAAGTATTTATCTTTATAAAGATATGTTTTTATCCTGCTAAAGATATAAATTTATCTTCATAAGGATATTTGTTTATCTTTAGGAGGATATGGACTAAGTGCGGGCTACTGCCGGCTGAATCTTACAGGTACCGTGTACTTCACATTCACGGCTTCTCCCCGGTAACTTCAAACGTTTCATCACCGCTGTAACCGATGTCTCCATCGAGCGGTCCCCGCAATTCTCCCTGAGTCTCTTCTTCTGCTTCTATGATACCCTCTATTTCCTCTCCGGGCGGAATCTCGCCTGCCATTCGAAGCTCGGTCGGCAGTGTCGGGGTCGTGTCGGGCATTTGCACCTCTATCGTATCCACACAGATGTCCCCTATCAATAAGGTACTGTCACTCTGGGCGTCAGAGTCGTTCACCGTTACCTGATTGCCGCCTTTGTCCGCCTGCTGGTTGCATGAAGTCATTGCACTCCCGGCGGCCACTAATCCTGCTGATATGCCCAACAGCGTAATCGCTTTTCCTGCCGTGCGCCTGCGTTCCAACTGCTGCTCCAGATAGCGCACTTCTGCCTCGCACTTGGGGCAGGTGCCCCGGCAGTCGCCTTTATACTGGCATTCGGAGGTGATGTACTCGATGTCGTTGGCTTCGGCAATCTGCCGGCGGATGTCTTTCAGAATTCTGCAAGTCTGCTTTCCTCGTGTCATGGTGTTTTGATTCTAGGTGTTTTATAACTAAATAAGTCGAAGCGGGACAGTCCCATCGCTTCCAACTGATGCATACTGCTCTTTCGGCCCTTTTCCGTGTTGTAACCGGGGATGAGGGGGATGCGCACGGTGATGCTGTCTTGGCGACCGCTGTCCGTTAGTAGCCGGAGGTTGTGCAGCACCGCTTCGTTGCTTTTGCCCGTATATCGTTGGTAGATGTCGGCATTCATATCCTTGATGTCGACAATATAGCGGTCTATTACCGGAAGCAGTCGCTCGATATGCTCTTGCGGCACGTTGAGAGACGTCTCTACCGTCAGCAACCAGTCTTTGCCGCAAAGCTCCCGGAAGTGGCGGATAAACTTGCTGCGCAGGCACGGTTCCCCACCTCCAAAGGTTACGCCGCCCCGTGTGGCAAGAAAGTAGAGCGCATCGGCCTTCACTTCCTCGTAGAGCGTCCGGCTGTCGATTAGCCTGCAATCTTCCTCATTCTCCAGAGACTGCGGATTCAGGCAATAACGGCAACGCAAAGGGCAGCCGTGGAAAGCGACGAGCGTACTGACGCCTTCACCGTCCGTCTGCAAGCGGTGGCGGTTGATGCCGATGATGGGGGCACTATCTCCCTGGGCTGCTATGTTCATACTTTCTCTATTATTTCTTCTTCCACATACCACAGGTAGCCGCTGATGTTGGGGGCGGCGTAGCCCATGCGGACGAGGAGTTGCATATATCCTTGCACTTGTTTGTTGTACTTCTTGTTGGGCTTGCCGAATTTGAAGTCCACCACTACAATCTCGCCGTTGCGCATCATCACGCGGTCCGGTCGGCGGGTACGGAGTTCACCGTTCTCCTGCCAGATGATGTCGCACTCGTTGAAGAGCGTCCATTCTCCCGAATACCAGTCCTTGACTTGGGGCAGGGAGAAGGCGCGGGTAGTGAGCCGGCGTATTTCTTCTTCGGTTTCGGTGCGGCCGATGATGCCTTCGAATACAAGGCGGTTGATGGCGTCGTCTATATCGGCTTCCGTCCCGATGGCGGAGAAGAGGGTGTGGAGCAGGCGGCCGCGGTTGATGAAGCGCTGGCTGGACTCGGACTCATCCACTCCGGCAATGAAGTCGGCGGAGCGGTTGGACTGGCGGAATTCGATGTCGTGGAGCATGCTTTCCATGTGGACGGGGAGTTTGGCGGGTTTCTGCGCCAGTTTGTTGGCGGCAGGGAGTTCCGTGGCGGATGCGCTCTGCACGGCGGACGGACAGAGTGCTCCGCTTTCGTAAATGGCGGCTTCCCTGTCCCAACTGCCTTCGCCCTGGCCTGCTATGCGTGGCAGCGTGTTGGCAAGGAGTTCGGAGACGGTGCCTCGTTGCTCCTTCTTGCTCCAAAGGATAAGGTTCTTTCCGGCGCGGGTGAAGGCAACGTATAGCAGGTTCAGATTGTCAACCCACAGTTGCAGGCGTTCGTGGAGGTAGTCCGGACGATAGACGGATTCCGCCATGGTGGTGGAGTAATTTACAGGAACAAGGCTGATGGCGTTGTAGGGCGCTTCGGCAGGGGCGCACCACACAAGCTGGTTATTTGTTTCGTTCTCCAACTTCCAGTCGCAGAAGGGGATGAGCACGGTGTGGAATTCCAACCCTTTGGATTTATGGATGGAGAGGATGCGGATACCATCGACCTCGCCGCTGGGAATGTTCTTGTTGCATAACGTCTCGTCCCAGTAACGGATAAAGCTGTCCAGCTCGGAGGAGTTGCTTTGCAGGTATTCGGTGACGGCATCGAAGAAGGAGAAGAGGTAGGCATCCTGCTTTTCGATGCGGCTCATGCCGAACAGGCTGAACAGTTCTTCCAGCAGTTCGTAGAGAGGCATCAGGCGCAGCGCTTCGATGCGGGTGATGAATGCTTCGGGGAGCTGCTTTTCGGGATGTTCCGTCAATATGCTGTTCAAATCAGTTTCTCCTTCCGTCTCTTCCGTAATTTGCAGTTTGTAATTTGTAATTAGCGCCGCCTTTGCAATCCTGTCTTTCGGGTTCGACAGATAGCGCAGTGCATCCATCAGCATACAGAGTGCGAGAGAAGCATCCAGCCGGAAGGCTTCGTCGGATACTATGGGCAGATGCAGTTCCTTGTCGAAATAGTCAGCGATAGGGGGAATGTTCTTGTTCTTGCGCACAAGGATGGTGATGTCATTCTGTTGTACGCCGGCTTGCAGTAAGTTCTCCACTTCTTCGCCCAGGGCAAGGAGTGTCTGTTCGGTATAGTTGTGTTCCTCGTCCGGTTCCAGGAAGGCGGCTTTGACGTAGCCGCGCTTCTCGCTCTTTGGCGATTCCTGGGCTACATCGGCGTAAGCACGTTTCAAGGGGAGGCAGTCTTCTTTCAGTTCATCCAGGTGCAGGGTGTTGAGGTAGTCTACCGCAGCCGCGAACAGTTGGTTGTTGAAGCGGATTACGTTCGTCTCGCTCCGGCGGTTGGTTTTCAGGGTTTCCACACGAACGGGGAAGGGGAAGTTGAGTTGGGATTTCTCTTCTCCGAGGCTGTTCAGTATGCCCCAATCTCCGTTTCGCCAACGATAGATGGACTGCTTCACGTCTCCCACAATCAGACTGTCAGCTCCTTGCGAAAGGCCTTCGAGCAGCAGCAGGCGGAAGTTATCCCATTGCATTCGGCTGGTGTCCTGAAACTCGTCGATCATGACATTGCGTATGTTGGCGCCGATTTTTTCGAATACAAACGAGGAATCGCCTTCGCGCACCAGCTTGTGCAGCAGGGCGTTGGTATCCGATAACAGGAAGCGGTTGTGCTCCCGGTTGAGGGTACGCACTTCTTCGTCTATATGATTGAGCAATTGCAGTTTGTTGAGGTGTTGCAGTGAGAGGCGGCAACTGTTTATCGTCCGGCTATTCTGGGGGCGCAGCCGTTCGGCGTCTTGTAGCAAAGGCATCAGGCTGCTTTCTGCCAGACGGATAATATCGTCCTTGCGGGCGGATGTTTTCGTTGCCCAGTTCTTGGCATCTGCCAGGCTGTTTTGCAGAGTGGCGTTCAGCACGTCTTTGTCGGACAGTTTGCCGTCGCGCAGCTTGCGGAAGTAACTGCCGATGCCGCGGGCGCCTCCTTTCAAATCTTCGGGGACTAGGGCGTGCCCTTCCAGTTCGCCTTCAAACTGGTCGTAGAAGCCTTTCATCTGTTCCAGGGCTTCTGTTTCCAGTTCGCGCAGTACGTCGCGGTAGAGTTTGAGGGTGCCGGGGGTGCGGAGACATTCGCGCAGGGCTTCGCCGCGCTCAATGTAACTCTCGTCGAAGATGTTCCGCCCGAAGCTCTTTACTTCGTTCGATACATTCCAGCGTTTGTCGTCGGCAATGCGTTCGTTGATGTAATCCAGCAACCATGCCAGTACGGGGGAGGTAGGAGTTAGCTTTTCGATGAGGCTGTCTACGGCATCACTCAGTACTTCGGCATTGTTCAGTTCGATGTTCAGATTAGGGCTTAGTTCCAGTTCGCGGGCAAGGTTGCGCATCACGGACTGGAAAAAGGAATCGATGGTTTCTACCCGGAAGCGGCTGTAATCGTGCAGCATATATTGCAATGCCATTCCAGCGCGGCGGCGCAGCTCCTCATCTTCGTCCCCCCCCCCATTTTTCATTCTTAACTTTTCACTTTTCATTCCCCTCACCCCTTCCTTGATACGTGCCAAATAAGCATCGGAGGCAGGATCGCCCTGCCAGATGCCATAAAGCTGTTGCAGAATACGCTCCTTCATCTCCGCCGTTGCCTTGTTGGTGAAGGTCACGGCCAGTATTTGCCGATAGGCGCGAGGATTGAGTATCAGATGTTTGATGTACTCCACAGCCAGTGTAAAGGTCTTCCCTGAACCGGCGGAGGCTTTATATACTAATAGTTCCATGTAGATTTGCTGCAATGAGTTTATCTGCAAACGTACGCAAAAATTGGGAGAAAAGTTGAAGTAAGAGCATAAAAAAAGGAGTACCGCTGTACTCCAACCTTTGTTAACCTTAAATCTAATACTATGAAAAACACAGTGCAAATGTACGGCTTTTCTTGAAACCTGCAAGAGATAGGGGAAAGAAAGTGTGTATATATAACACTTATTAAATCTTACCCCCTTCTGTTACACCTTTTTTAAGAGTTATTCTACCTTTTCCTTTAGCAGTTCTTCCATCTTCAGCACCTCATCGCGATATTGAGCGGCTTCAATAAAGTCGAGTTTCTTGGCTGCTTCCTGCATCAACTTCTTGGTACGTTCGATGCTCTTCTCCAGTTGTGCACGGCTCATGTACTGAACAATCGGGTCGGCGGCAACGGCGGAAGTGCCTTCCTGTTCCACATAAGGACGGGGAGCGGCGCCGGTGAATCTATCGTTGCTGAGGACGGCTTCTCCTGAAACTTCGTTGGTAGCAAACACATTGAGATTCTTCGCCTTCTTGATCTGTTGGGGCGTGATGCCATGTTCCTCGTTGTACTTCAACTGCTTTTCGCGGCGGCGGTTGGTTTCGTCGATGGTCAGCTGCATACTTTCCGTTATCCTGTCGGCATACATGATGACCATTCCGTTTACGTTACGCGCCGCGCGTCCGGCGGTCTGCGTCAGTGAGCGGTGGGAACGGAGGAAGCCTTCTTTATCTGCATCGAGGATGGCTACAAGAGATACTTCCGGCAAGTCGAGGCCTTCGCGCAGCAGGTTGACGCCGACGAGGACATCGTATATCCCTTCGCGCAGGTCGCTCATAATCTTTACACGTTCCAGGGTGTCTACATCGCTATGGATATAGTTGCACTTTACGTTGTTGTTCAGCAGAAACTCCGTCAATTCTTCCGCCATACGCTTGGTGAGGGTAGTGACGAGAGTACGTTCGTTCTTCTCGATGCGGAGCTGGATTTCTTCCATCAGGTCGTCTATCTGGTTGTGACTGGGGCGTACTTCTATAATGGGGTCCAGCAATCCCGTAGGGCGAATCACCTGTTCCACTACGATACCTTCCGACTTCATCAGTTCGTAATCCGCCGGGGTGGCACTGACGTAAATCACTTGCTTTGCCATCTCCTCGAACTCATCGAACTTCAACGGGCGGTTGTCCATAGCGGCAGGCAGACGGAAACCATATTCCACGAGGTTCGTCTTGCGGGCACGGTCGCCGCCGTACATGGCGCGGACTTGCGGAATGCTGACGTGGCTCTCGTCGATCACAATCAGGAAGTCCTCGGGGAAGAAGTCCAGCAGGCAGTAGGGTCGGGTGCCGGAAGCACGTCCGTCGAAGTAGCGCGAGTAGTTCTCGATGCCCGAGCAGTGTCCCAACTCGCGTATCATTTCCATGTCGTACGTCACCCGCTCCTGCAAGCGCTTGGCTTCGAAGGGGCGGCCTTCGCTCTCAAACCATTGCACTTGCTTGTGCAGGTCGTCTTCTATCTCGTGGATGGCGCGCAGGGTGGCTTCCTTGGTCGTCATGAAGAGGTTGGCGGGATAAATCTTGTAAGTATCGAACTTGGCAATGGTTACACCGCTGATGGGGTCTACTTCTTCGATGCTATCTACCTCGTCGCCCCAAAAGACGATGCGTAGCAGGTTGTCGGCATAGGCCAGGTAGATGTCCACGGTATCGCCCTTCACGCGGAAGTTGCCACGGTTCAGGTCGATGTCGTTGCGCACATAGAGGCTGTCTACAAGGCGGCGCAGGAAGACGTTGCGGCTGAAATTCTTGCCTTGCTGCACTTCGATCACGTTATTGTAGAAGTCGGATGGGTTGCCCATACCATAGATGCACGATACGGACGACACTACCACTACATCTTTCCGACCGGAGAGCAGGGAAGAGGTGGCGGCGAGGCGGAGCTTGTCTATCTCGTCGTTGATGGCAAGGTCTTTCTCTATATAGGTGTCCGAGGACGGCAGATAGGCTTCGGGCTGGTAGTAATCGTAGTAAGATACGTAATACTCCACGGCGTTGTTCGGAAAGAATCCTTTGAACTCGCTGTATAGCTGGGCTGCCAGCGTCTTGTTATGGCTCAATATCAACGTCGGTTTGTTGACTTTGGCTATGACGTTGGCAATGGTGAACGTCTTGCCGGAGCCGGTGACGCCGAGCAATGTCTGTGCGGGAACTCCTTCGAGTATTCCCTCGGTGAGTTGTTCAATGGCTTCCGGCTGGTCGCCGGTAGGCTTGTAGGCGGATGTTAATTCAAAGTTCATTCTTTATATAATAATCAAAGTATTTACATTCATTCTTTGCTTCCTTAAAGAAGGTGGTATGGCTATATTGCCGGGTTATCTCCGAGTAATAACGCTCAATCTTTTCCCATGTTTCTTCGCCCCAACGATGCAGGTCGCGCGTGCAAGAGGAGGCCATGAACAAGGCTCGCGCCCTTAGTTCGGGATCGGAAGAATGTTCCGACACGTATTCGTAGGCGGAGAGGGCGTTGAAGGCGTCGTTGGTCAGGAGGACGGAACTCGTAAAGTATTTATAATTATAGTCCTTGCTGAAGTCGGGTACCTCGTTCTCCGATACGGACGTACCGAAGTGCATACTGCTGAAGCCATTATCCCAGAAATAGAAAGGGATGTTTCTATAATACCCGTAGGCGGAGATATTGAAATAATAGTTTGCAAGCAGGTAGGTGGCGCGCACTCCCGTTTCGTCTTTCTTCTTAGCCATCTCTTTCAGGCGTTGCAAGGATTGGGCCAAACTCTTCTTGCTGTGTTCCTTGTTAAGAAAGGAAAACTCTTTTTGCTGATAAATAACGTCTGTCATCTCTTCTTCGGCAGGAATATTGAACCAACGCTTGAAGCCGTTGCTGAAAATGAGCGGACTTTGGGCAAATTCGACACCGTAGCCATCGGGAACTTTGTTGTACCACTTGAGGCATTCGTCCAACTTGCCCATGCGCAGGTAATAGGTTCCTTTCAGTTCGTACAGGTCGAATATATTCCCTTCGTCTATGGTGTCGGCACTTATGCAGGCGGAGAAGTCGCCGTGTCCATTGTATTCTTTGATGAGTGAGTTAATGATGGTGATATCCGGGTTCTGTTCCAAACTGCGGATTCGGTTGTGCACCAAGTACGCTTTGCCATCTTCCCCCTGCTGCTTGTATAGGTGTGCCACGATTTCGCGGACAAAGTCTTTATCTATGTTCTCTTTTGCTGCATAGTCTTTTATACTTTCTTCTTCTTTACTACCCAATCTGTTGAGCGTAGTGAGGTACAGACTGAAACGGGTGCGGCTTATCTGCCTGGACAACTCCGGGTTCGGAGTCTTTATTCCATCCAGCAGGCTTGCACATAGTCTGTAGTCTTTGCAAAGGAAAGCCATGTGTGCCAGGTAGGCAGCCCAGAAATCCTTTTCATCTGTCTTGGGGTTCCGGATAATGGAGTTTATGAGTGCTTTATCAGCGGCATATTGTGCTTGTACCTTTTCGGGAACTTCCATAAAAGGATGGGCGTCTCCTATTGTATAAAGAAGATCGAGGATGGAACGTTCCAGTTTGTTGATGTAGCGGATAGCCAGCAGTTTCAGGTAAGGGGAGTCGGGACACACTTGCAGTATATTGCGCATTTCTTCCGTTTCATTGGAGAAGGTATTATATCCTCTGACGGCGTAGAGCACGGCTTTCTCCTTATTGGTTTTGCACAGTGCGTAGGTTTCGTCCCAATCTACTTCTCCCTGTATCCTGATGCTATTATAGGCAATCTCTTTTCTGCAATCGCTGTGGTCGAATACTTGGCAGAAGAGATAATTGGCTTCCGCATTCCGTCCCAGGTTGTAGAGTACGCCTGCCTTTTGTTCCAGTGCGTAGTAATAAATAATGTGGTCTTGTTTGACAGACTCCACGTACTTGTCGAACAACTCCAATGCTTCTTCATTCTTCTCCGAATAGTGTGCAAGGCGCACAAGCTGATAGCCGTAGCGGAGTTTCAGCTCTTTATATTGGCACGACTTCCAGTGTCGTATTCCTTCCGCCAGCAGTTCCCGGTATTTGTCTTCGGACGGTGCCTGAACCCTCTTTTGCTCCCAACTTCTGGTATCTGCTTGCGCGTAGGGTTCAAGGGTTTTGGCATAACACAGGTAGTCGAAGAACTGCTTGTTTATCGCACTGCCGTTTACCATTGCGCGCATAGTGCCGCGAGGCTCGTTTGACGGCAATTCTCCGATAGGAGTTTGGTAAACAAGTTGGCTCACAGCAGCTTTGCCGAGTCTCTGCAAGCTCCGGTCATTACTGATGAATGCCATCCATGCGTCGATGTTTTCATCGGGTATATCTGTATCTGTCTGGAAAAATCCCGGTTCTCCCGTCAGCAGAAAAGGTCTTAAGCCTTCGTTCTTTAGCAGAAGCTGGTCGAAGAGGCTATAATAGGTTTCATCTTCGCCATACCACCATCCGCAACCGTTAATGGATGAATGGAAGGGTATCAGTGCCAAAGCAAGGAGTAGGAGATAGCGTTGTAATCGTTTCATTATGAAAGTGTTTTAAGTAGGTTCTGTAAGTGTTCTGTTGAATATCTCTTTAGTATGTCTGCATCCAGATGGTAGAGAATCAGTTCCCGATCCTCATGTTTCAGCTTCTTTCTGAGCGTGGCGGCTGCCTCTTGCAATGTTTCGGGACTTACTTCTTCTATCTTTAACTCATAGCCTTTGTTTATCCACATTCCTCTGAGGTAATGGGACTGGAGTATTTTGTATACGCCTTCCCGCTGTTTTCTGTAATATTCGGGATGGGCGTATATATCTGCTTCGCACACGCCGTTAATCAGTTTTATTTTGTCAAAGGAGTTCCTTACGATTCCCCAACTGTAAAGGGGGAGGGCTATATCCAAGTGTAGCGGATAGGTGCGTGCTTGCTCTATATAAAGCGCAGCTTCTTTATTATCCAGTATTGTGTTCGGGCTGTCGAAATCGGTGGGCTCGGAAGTGGCATAATACATCAGCACACCCTTGCTCACGGGCGGGATGCCCGTTCGGGTACTGTACTTTATCTGATGGAGGCGAATGGTGCAGGATATAAGTGCCTCCGGTTTCAACCGCGATACGGATTCGAGGAATTTGAAATATACCCCCTTTGTTTTCTCCGTCCAGTCGCAATCAAACTGATATTCTTGTGGAGACTTACCAAAGCGAGAGGCGTACATGGCATCCATTTTCTTGATACATCTTTCCGCCAAAGTATCGACTTCCTCGGAAGGACATCGGAGGAAAGTCCGGTTCGTAAGGAATATTACCGGAACTACTTCTCCGCTCAGTCGGCAGGTATCGGGAGAGTACTCCGCCATAGGCAGTGCACCGCGTCCTTTGTCGTCTACATCGAAGAGACGGAGATAAAACTTCTTGGCTTCTATCCGGCTAAGATAAGCCGTGTCCGCATCTTCTGCCGACAGCTTGCTTTTCCATACATAGAATGCAGGGGTAATGGTCGTTCGGTCCGCACAGCCGGACAGTAGTACGAGCATCATAGTCAGTTCAAGCAGTCGTATCTTTTGCATGATTCAAAGATACTGTGAGAACACTATATGGTTATATAGTTCCTATATCTTTTAACGATTTTTGACGGGAAAAGTATTGCACCGTTTGTCTGCTTCCGCTGCCTTCTCTTAACAAAATAGATAAATAAATCGACCTTACCATAGCAAAATATCAAATGTTTTATTTACTTTGCAACGATTTACAACCGAATTAATACCGATTATTAAATTTATATTATAGGAAAACATGATTTGGAATGAAAACATCGAATGCATGGATCGTGAGAGTCTTCGCAAGATTCAGGGCATTCGTCTTAAAAAGACTGTGGAGCGTGTATATCACGACACTCCTTTCTATCGCAAGAAGATGCAGGAATTGGGCATTACCCCGGACGATATCAACAGCATCGACGATATTGTAAAGTTACCGTTTACTACAAAATACGACCTTCGGGACAATTATCCCTTCGGACTATGTGCCGTTCCAATGAGCCAGATTGTGCGCATCCACGCCTCTTCCGGTACTACCGGAAAGCCTACTGTGGTGGGATATACCCGCAAGGATCTTTCTGTCTGGGCAGAATGTCTTTCCCGCGCTTTCACTGCTTATGGTGCCGGCAGTTCTGATATCTTCCAGGTGTCCTACGGTTACGGACTCTTTACCGGTGGACTGGGTGCTCACGCAGGTGCCGAGAATATCGGTGCGTCCGTTATTCCGATGTCCAGCGGTAATACGGAGAAACAGATTACACTGATGCACGATTTCGGTTCGAGCGTGCTTTGCTGCACTCCTTCGTATGCGCTCTATTTGGCAGATGCCATCAAGGATTCCGGTTATCCCCGCGAAGAATTCAAGCTGAAGATAGGCGCCTTCGGTGCCGAGCCGTGGACGGAGAGTATGCGCCGCGACATTGAATCCAAACTGGGCATCAAGGCCTATGACATCTACGGACTGAGCGAAATAGCCGGACCGGGTGTAGGATACGAGTGTGAGTGCCAGCACGGTACGCACCTCAACGAAGATCACTACTTCCCCGAAATCGTCGATCCGAACACCCTTGAACCCGTTGCTCCCGGTGAAACGGGTGAGTTGGTCTTTACGCATCTTACCAAAGAAGGCATGCCCTTGCTGCGCTATCGCACCAAAGACCTCACCGCACTGCATTACGATAAGTGTCCTTGCGGACGTACCCTGGTTCGTATGGATCGCATCCTCGGCCGTAGTGATGATATGCTGATTATCCGCGGTGTAAATGTATTCCCCACTCAGATTGAATCTGTGATTCTTGAAATGCCGGAGTTCGAGCCGCATTACCTCTTGTTGGTAGACCGCAAGAACAATACCGATACAATGGAGTTGCAGGTCGAAGTGCGTCCCGAATACTATTCTGATGAAATCAACAAGATGTTGGCTTTGAAGAAGAAGTTGCAGGCCCGTCTGCAAAGTGTACTTGGACTGGGTGTAGACGTCCGCTTGGTAGAGCCGCGCAGCATCGAACGCAGTGTAGGTAAAGCTAAACGTGTCATTGATAACCGTAAACTTTGATAATTTGTAATTAGTAATTTGTAATTGAATAATTATGGTAGCAAAACAACTTTCCATTTTTTTGGAGAACAAATCCGGTCGTCTCACCGAGGTGACAGAAGTTCTTGCTGAAGAAGGTGTCAATCTTTCTGCTCTTTGCATTGCCGAGAATGCCGACTTTGGTATTCTGCGCGGCATTGTATCCGAACCGGACAAAGCATATAAGGCTTTAAAAGACCATCATTTTGCTGTGAATATAACGGATGTGGTAGGCATCAGTTGCCCCAACATACCCGGTTCGCTGTCAAGAGTGCTCCGTTTCCTCTCCAACGAAGGGGTATTCATTGAATATATGTACTCTTTTGCCAATGGTCAGACTGCCAATGTAATTATCCGCCCCAATGATATGGAAAACTGCATCCGTGTGTTGACTGAAAAGAAAGTCGATCTGCTGGCGGCAAGTGATCTGTATAAACTGTAATTTTAGTGATTAATGATTAGTGATCGATGATTAGTGATTAATGATTTGATTAATGATTAGTTGATGTTTTCCCGTAACATTATTGCGCAGCAATCACTAACAAATCACTAATCATTAATCACTATTTTATCTTTTCCCTCTCCCCATTCGTCCCTTCAAAAGACCTATTCGTCTGGTTTTTGAAAAATTAAGGCTAGTATCGTTGCTTTATTCGATGCGAACCTCTATCTTTGCGCATTATTTGAATAAAAGTAATGAAGAAGAACATCCTAATAACTCTGCTTGCAGCCTTGCTGCTCTCCTCGTGTGGAGAATACAACAAATTGCTGAAAAGCACAGATTACGAATACAAGTACGAGGCGGCAAAAAATTACTTCGCAAAAGGGCAGTACAGTCGTTCTGCAACTCTGCTTAATGAATTGATTGCCATCCTTAAAGGTACAGACAAGGCGGAGGAATCCCTCTACATGCTGGGCATGAGTTACTATAATCAAAAGGATTATCAAACTGCTGCGCAGACCTTTGTCCAGTATTTTAATGTTTACCCTCGTGGCACATTTGCTGAACTGGCACGTTTCCATGCCGGCAAAGCTTTGTATCTGGATACTCCTGAACCGCGCCTCGACCAATCCGGTACGTACAGCGCCATCCAGCAGTTGCAGATGTTCATGGAATACTTCCCGCAAAGTGCAAAGAAGGAAGAAGCCCAGAATATGATATTTGAATTGCAAGACAAGTTGGTGATGAAAGAATATCTTTCTGCCAGACTTTATTACAATATGGGCAACTATCTGGGTAATAACTACCAGGCTTGTGTCATCACGGCACAAAATGCTTTGAAGGATTATCCTTACACGAATATGCGCGAAGATTTGTCCATACTCATACTGCGTGCCAAGTACGAATTGGCCATCTATAGTGTGGACGATAAGAAACCCGAACGCTATCGTGAAACTGTCGATGAGTATTATGCTTTTAAGAATGAGTTCCCCGAAAGCAAATACATGAAGGAAGCCGACCGCATCTTCAAAGAATCGCAGAAGATACTGAAAGACTAAAATAAGATTTAGAGAGTATATATCGATATAGTAGATTAAATTAGATAGATAAATTTATGGATTACAGAAAGACAAATGCTCCAAGCACCACGGTAACCCGTGATATGATGGAGTTGTGTGAGGATACCGGTAATGTATACGAAAGTGTAGCAATTATTGGAAAGCGTGCCAACCAGATCAGTGTGGAAATCAAGAATGACCTTTCCAAGAAACTGGCTGAGTTTGCCTCTTACAATGACAATCTGGAAGAGGTGTTTGAGAACCGCGAGCAAATCGAGATCTCCCGCTATTATGAGAAATTGCCGAAACCGACTTTGATTGCGACTCAAGAGTACATCGAAGGTAAGATTTACTATCGTAACCCGGCTAAGGAAAAAGAAAAATTGCAGTAATGATACAGCGTATTCAATCCGTTTATTTGTTATTGGTAACCGTTCTGCTGGTTGTGACTATTTGCATGCCTGTAGGACAGTTTATCGGAGCGGACGGAGTAACAGCCCATGTATTTAAACCGTTAGGCGTATCTTTGGCCGACGGAGGATTTCAGTCCACTTGGGGTTTGTTCGGAATATTGTTGCTGAGTGCATTAATTGCGTTATGCACTATATTCTTGTTCCGCAACCGTATGTTGCAAGTACGCATGACGATATTCAGCAGTATCTTGTTGATAGGCTATTACATCGCTTGCTGCGTATTTATGTTTATATTGAAGAGCGATTTGGGTGCAGCTTCATTCCAGTTGGGATGGGCACTTTGCCTTCCGGTAGTATCTATCATCCTGAATTATCTGGCCTTCCGTGCTATCTACCGGGATGAGGTGATGGTGAAGGCGGCAGACAGATTGAGGCCATAAGAGAAAAGGAGACATATTTGTCTCGGCATTATAAAGAAAAAGAGCAACTTTATCGGTTGCTCTTTTTTTATTGCTCCTCATTCTCCTAAAGGGGAACGGGAATAAGAGTCTGTTACTTCTTGAGGTCAAACAGATATGTAATCTTTGCCGTAATAACCCCGTGTGCCGAACGGGCGAAGTAGTCTTTCTTAGTACTGTTGTAGAAGTCGGACAGAGCGTAGTAGTATCTTCCTTCCACTATGAAGTTGCCTGCCTTGGTGCGGAGCTCTATACCTGCTCCTCCGGTAATACCGTAGTCGAATTTATTGTCGATGGCTTTGCCATGCTGTTCTACGGTGATGTTGGAAGGAGCTTGTGCAACGGTTGTATCCCAGTCACCGGCTATCTTTTCACTGTCGCTGATCATGAATCCTACCTGCGGGCCGGCATGGATAAAGAACTGCATACCGCGTTCTTTTCCAAAGGCAAGGTGGGCAAGGAAAGGTATTTCCACATAATTCATCGTACGGGTATAGCTCACGTCGGGGTAGTCTTCATAATATTCGTCCCAACCGTGCTGCGAAAAGTTTACCTCAATCTGGGCACCACAAATCATGTTGAAGTACTTCTCTGAGATATAGCGTGCTGTAAAGCCTCCGTTAATCCCCATCAAGTTCTTCTGTTTGACGGAAGGGGTGAAGCTGACGCTGTTCATATTGATACCTCCGTTGATACCGATAGCCAAGTTACGGCGCTGATCGCCCACCTGTGCATGTGCGGGCAGTACATATATGCCGGCTAAGAAGGCTGCTCCTATAATTGCTTTTAGTTTTATCTTCATCAGTTATTAATTACTTCATTAATTACGGTTCTCTCAATCAAAGTCCAGTTTCGTCAGCTGGTAGTCCTTGGTGAAGTGTACGAAGAATACTTTCTTGTTGATGAATCCTCCCCAGTTGTTCACCCGCTGGAATTTGAATCCCGTCTGAATGGGAACTAAATTCAATTCCTGGAAGTTCTTCTCGAACTCAGAGCCATAACGTGACAGCCCTTTCAGGAAGAAGTAACCCGTATCGAAGCCCAGCATTCCGAACTTAGGATAGCGTTCGTCCATATCCTTGCCGTACCATCTGCGATAATTCTTGGTGAAGTTGATGGCAGCCGGTAGCAGATTGTTGGTATAGAAAGAGGAATAAAAATAAGTGTCCAGTTCAAAGAAAGCTTCCAGATGGTCTTTGGTATAGGTCTGCCACTCCGGATAGCCGAACAGGTGAACTCGGCTTTCAGGCTGTTCGCGCACCAGCATCGTCAGTTGCGGAAGTATCTTGATCAAAGTTATGTCGCTGCCGGAGGTAGGGATGAAAATATTCTCACGGTCTTTGCGAAGCACTGTCTTCAGTGATTCTACGGTGGCGTCTTCTTTCAGACTTTTCATCGGGATGGAGCGGTTGCGCAACTCATCCTTCAGGCCTTTGATGAATTCGACTTTGTCCTTCGTTCCCTGGGTTGCTTCGATAAAGATGACATTGGCATTGGGGAACTGGCGTACAAAGTGGTCGTACACTTCAGAATAGAGGTAAGACTGCGGCGTATTTATCTGGTAAACTGCCGGGTTCTGGAATACGGTGTTGTCTTTGGACGTAAACGGTATCACCAGGCGCGTATCATGCTTTTTTGCAAACTCAGCCAGCGGCTTGATGTGCTGCTGGTACAAAGGGCCGAATATGATATCCATATCCTTCATTTCGCTTTTGGCGAGAATCGTGTTCAGGGAAGCACTCTCCGGGCCGGAGTTGTAGGTATACAGGTCGATGGAAGTTCCGGTACGCTTCAAGCTGTCAACGGCCATCAGGAGTCCTTCGTAATATTCCACCATGCGTGCAGCTTCGCTTTTGGATACTCCGTCCAGGAAGGGGAGCACTACGGCAGCCTTAATTGTGCTGAAACGTTCCGTCTCCTTCTTGTTCTCACGGAACAGTTGGCTATCCGTAGGTATCTGCGATTGTGCTATCTGCTCCACTTGTGCTTTGGGATAGGGGATGCAGAGGAAAGTACCTTTCTTTATTTTGTCTTCACCTTTCAGTTCGGGGTTGGCAGCAATCAGTTCCGCTTCGCTGATGCCGTATTCGCGGCTGATGCTGAAGACGGTTTCTTTCCGTTTTACCTTGTGCATATCGCGGCAGCGTGATTCTACGGGACCGGGAATATCATTGCTCGTCACCACCTTTGTATCGGAAGTAGCAACGCCGGCTTCAGTAGTAGAAGGGATACGGATTACCTGTCCGATGCGGAAGTTCTCGGCGCTCAATCCGGGATTGGCATCGCAGATGGCTTTGGCAGATACATTATATTTCACAGTCAGCCGGTAGAGGGTTTCGCCGGCTTCGATGGTATGATAAGTCTCCTTTTGCACGTTGGCGGCGCTGCGGGGGATGCGTAGCGCACGTCCGATGTATATTTTTTCGTCGCTTCCAGGGTTCAATTTTATGATGTCCGACTGGCTTACGCCGTACATGCTGGCGATGGAATAAAGGCTTTGACCTTTCTCAATAGTATGCAGAAAATAAGATTGATTCTCTTGTGCTACTGCGCCGAGGCTGCATGCGCAGGCAAGCAGCAGGAGGCAGATAATGCGGTTAATCGTTTTCATTCAATAATCATTGGTTTATGTTTACAATCTTCCCAAAGTAGCTGCAAAGATAAGAATATTGCCTAATACTAACCAAAGGATTGCGTTAAGAAATAATATTGTGCTTTTCAAAACTGAAAAATAACTCTTTTCGGCTGATATTCGGGTAGAAACCCTTATTTTTGCGAATTAAATGATAGGATAAAACAACATGCAAGAAGAAACAGAATATATCAATGTATATGGTGCGCGTGTGCACAACCTGAAGAATATCGATGCAGAAATACCCCGTAACAGTCTTACAGTCATTACCGGATTAAGTGGAAGCGGCAAATCTTCTTTGGCATTCGATACTCTTTTTGCAGAGGGGCAGCGCCGCTATATTGAAACCTTTTCGGCTTATGCCCGCAACTTTCTGGGTAACCTGGAGCGTCCGGATGTTGATAAGATTACAGGGTTGAGCCCTGTAATATCCATCGAACAGAAGACGACGAACAAGAATCCGCGTTCTACGGTGGGCACCACAACGGAAGTCTATGACTACTTCCGCTTATTGTATGCCCGTGCAGGCGAGGCCTATTCGTATCTCTCCGGTGAGAAGATGGTGAAATATACCGAAGAACAGATTCTCGACCTTATCCTGAAGGATTATAAAGGCAAGCGCATATACATCCTTGCTCCGCTGGTACGTAGCCGTAAAGGACATTACAAGGAACTCTTCGAGCAAGTGCGCAAGAAGGGTTATCTCTATGTCCGTGTAGATGGAGAGGTACGCGAGGCGTTGCCCGGAATGAAGCTCGACCGTTATAAGAACCACGATGTGGAAGTGGTGATAGACAAACTGGTAGTGGCGGATAAGGATGATAAACGCTTGAAGAACAGCGTTACTACGGCTATGCGCCAGGGCGACGGGCTGTTGATGATACTCGATGCCCAAACGAACAGTGTGCGCCATTACAGCAAGCGATTGATGTGCCCCGTCACCGGGCTGTCCTATCGTGAGCCGGCTCCGCATAATTTCTCTTTCAACTCCCCGCAGGGTGCATGCCCCAAGTGCAAGGGGTTGGGAGTAGTCAATCAGATTGATATAGACAAGGTAATTCCCGACCGTGAATTGTCTATCTCCGAAGGGGCGATTGCTCCTTTGGGCAAGTATAAAAACAGTATGATCTTCTGGCAGATTTCTGCTTTGATGGAGAAGTACGAAGTGACTCTTAAAACTCCGGTTAAGGAACTGCCGGATGATGCCATCGACGAAATCCTTTACGGTTCGGACGAGCGCATCAAGATTAAAAGTACCTTGATTGGTACGTCTTCCGATTACTTCGTTACCTTCGAGGGAGTAGTGAAATATATCCAGATGCTTCAGGAAAAGGATGCATCTGCCACGGCTCAGAAATGGGCGGATCAGTTTGCCAAAACGACCGTCTGTCCCGAATGTCACGGTGCCAAATTGAATAAAGAAGCCCTTTCATTCCGCATCCACGATAAAAATATATATGAGCTGTCCACCATGGATATCAGCGAACTCTATGACTGGTTGCAGAATGTAGACCCGTATCTCAGCAAGAAACAGCAGCAGATTGCGGGTGAAATCCTGAAAGAGATTCGTACGCGCCTCAAGTTCCTGCTCGATGTCGGTCTGGACTATCTTTCGTTGAACCGCAGTGCCGTCAGCCTTTCCGGTGGAGAGAGCCAACGCATCCGCTTGGCTACACAGATTGGTTCGCAACTGGTCAATGTACTTTACATCCTGGATGAACCGAGTATCGGCCTGCATCAGCGAGATAACCAGCGCCTTATCCATTCGTTGAAGGAACTACGCGACATCGGCAATTCCGTGATTGTGGTAGAACATGATAAGGACATGATGCTTGCCGCCGATTACGTCATCGACATGGGACCGAAAGCCGGACGCCTGGGTGGTGAGGTCGTATTTGCCGGCACTCCTGCCGAAATGCTGCAGACGCATACCTTGACTTCACAATACCTCAATGGTGAACGTGCCATCGAAGTGCCTGCCAAACGCCGTAAAGGCAACGGGCATAGCTTGTGGTTGCGCGGAGCCAGGGGCAATAACCTGAAAAATGTAGACGTGGAGTTCCCATTGGGTAAACTGATTTGTGTGACCGGTGTTTCCGGTAGTGGCAAGTCAACGCTTATCAACGAAACGTTGCAGCCCATTCTTTCGCAGAAGTTCTATCGCTCGCTTCAAGATCCGTTGGAGTACGACAGCATCGAGGGGCTGGAACATATCGACAAGGTAGTGAATGTGGATCAATCTCCATTAGGACGTACACCGCGTTCCAATCCTGCCACCTATACGGGAGTTTTCTCCGATATCCGTAATCTCTTTGTCGGCCTGCCCGAAGCGAAGATACGCGGATATAAGCCGGGACGTTTTTCTTTCAATGTCAGTGGCGGCCGTTGTGAGGCATGCCAGGGGAATGGCTACAAGACCATCGAAATGAACTTCCTGCCCGATGTATATGTGCCTTGCGAAGTTTGTCATGGCAAGCGCTATAACCGCGAGACGCTGGAAGTGCGCTTCAAAGGAAAGTCCATTGCCGATGTGCTGGATATGACCATCAACCGTGCAGTGGAGTTCTTCGAGAATGTACCTCAGATATTGAACAAGATCAAAGTAATCCAGGAAGTCGGTCTGGGGTATATCAAGTTGGGACAATCGTCCACCACACTTTCCGGTGGCGAGAGCCAGCGTGTGAAGTTGGCGACAGAGCTCTCCAAGCGTGATACGGGCAAGACCCTTTATATTCTTGACGAGCCTACTACCGGGCTCCATTTCGAAGATATCCGCGTCTTGATGAATGTGCTGAACAAACTGGTGGATAAAGGTAATACAGTTATCGTCATTGAGCACAATCTCGACGTCATCAAGATGGCCGATTATATTATTGACATGGGTCCCGAAGGCGGCAAGGGTGGGGGAGAACTCCTTTCTTGCGGAACGCCGGAAGAGGTTGCCAAGAGTAAGAAAGGCTATACTCCCAAGTTCTTGAAAGAAGAACTGAAAATCAAATAAGGTATCTATAATCTAAACTTCTATTTGTTTTGAAAATAAATAAAACCAATGCAGCCCGTCTGCTCGATAAAGCCAAGATAGCATACGAACTCATTCCTTACGAGGTAGATGAGCATGACTTGAGTGCCGTGCACGTTGCCGCCAGTTTGGGCGAAGATATCAACTGTGTTTTCAAAACTCTGATACTTCATGGCGATAAGAATGGATATTTTGTCTGCGTGATTCCCGGAGAACACGAAGTCGATTTGAAGTTGGCAGCTAAAGTCTCCGGCAATAAAAAGTGTGATCTTATTCCAATGAAAGACCTGCTCCCTCTGACCGGATATATCCGTGGCGGTTGCTCGCCCATTGGCATGAAGAAGCCTTTCCCTACCTATATCCATGAAACGTGTCTTCAGTTTCCCTATATCTACATCAGTGCGGGGCAACGTGGTTTACAGCTTAAGCTGAACCCGAATGATTTGATAAAGGAAGTGCATGCCGAGGTCTGCATTCTTTTTCCCGAATAATTTCTTTTTTCCGTCGAGTTATTGTACTTTTTTCAAGGAATATTCATCAAAAAGCATATATTTGCAAAAAATATAAAGAAATCAATCTAATTACTAATTAAAAACTTGTTTTTATGTTCAAAAATCATCCTAAAGGTCTGTTGGCAGCTGCTATCTCCAACATGGGCGAACGGTTCGGTTACTACATCATGAATGCTGTACTGGTATTGTTCCTTTGCTCAAAGTTTGGTCTGAGCGACGAGACCAGTTCCATCATTTACTCAGTTTTTTACTGCGGAATCTATGTATTGAGCCTGGTAGGCGGTATTATTGCCGACAAGACCCAAAACTATAAAGGAACTATCATGTCCGGACTGATAGTGATGTCTTTGGGTTATGTTGTCCTGTCTATCCCGGTTTTGTCTACTGCCGAGAATATCGACTGGCTGCTTCCGCTGACCTGTGCAGCATTGTTCTTCATTGCATTCGGTAACGGACTTTTCAAAGGAAACCTGCAGGCCATCGTTGGTCAGATGTATGATAACTTTGAGAAAGAAGCTGAGAAAGACGGTCCCGAAGCTGTGAAACTGGCTAAGAGCCGTCGTGATTCAGGTTTCCAGATATTCTATGTATTCATCAACATCGGCGGTTTGATTGCCCCCTTCGTAGCTCCCCTGCTCCGTGAATGGTGGCTCAAGACCCATGCCCTGACTTATAATGCCGATCTGCCAGCATTGTGCCATCAGTATATTAGCGATGGTGCCAGTATGGCTTCCGACCGTCTTGCCAACCTTACCGAACTGGTCGCTAAAGTAGGTGGCACGGTGACTAACGACCTGGTTCCGTTCTGTACCGAATACCTCGATGTATTCAACACCGGTATCCATTATTCATTCATCGCATCGGTAGTGGCTATGCTCATTTCTCTGGTTATCTTTATTATATGCAGAAATGTATTCCCCACACCGACCAAGAAAGCAAAACAAGAATCTCTGGACTATACTCCCGAAGAGAAAGCCGCCATGGCAAAAGAGATCAAGCAGCGTTTGTACGCTCTGTTCGCTGTATTGGGCATCGTTATTTTCTTCTGGTTCTCATTCCATCAGAACGGACAGTCACTTTCACTCTTCGCCCGCGACTTCGTGGTTACTGATAGCATTGCGCCCGAAATATGGCAGGCTGTGAATCCATTCTTCGTGATTGTGCTCACTCCGCTCATTATGCTCTTCTTTGGTACGCTCATCCGTCGTGGAAAAGAGATTTCCACTCCTAAGAAGATTGCCATTGGTATGGGTATTGCAGGAGCAGCCTTCCTGTTCCTGGCTATCTATTCAGCTATGCAAGGCTATCCTTCAGGTACAGAGTTCAAGGCGATGTCCGACTCTGCCAAAGCCGGACTGAAAGCCGGACCGTGGGTATTGATCGTTATCTACTTCTTCTTGACGGTAGCCGAACTTTTCATTTCTCCGCTCGGTCTTTCCTTTGTGTCCAAGGTAGCTCCGAAGCACATACAAGGTTTGTGCCAGGGCTTGTGGCTCGGTGCCACGGCCATCGGTAACCTCTTCTTGTGGGTAGGTCCGCTGATGTATAATAAAATACCTATCTGGCAATGCTGGAGCGTCTTCTTCGCCGTTTGCCTCGTGTCGATGGGTGTCATGCTTGCCATGGTGAAGTGGCTGGAACGTGTGACGAAGTAAGAGAGTAAGTTAAGACTTAAAATAGAAAGGCTATGCAGTGTCGGGAGATATTCTCGGACTGCATAGCCTTTTTTGTGCATCATTCGCTATTCGTGTCATACATACCTGTTAAAGCTTATTAAAGAGGAAGGAAAAACAGAAAAGTAGTCTTTAAGCCCCATTTTCGCAGGTAAGATAGTTCCACAGATACTTGTGGGGGGAGTGTGGCTTGCCGAAGGGTACTTTTGTGCAGAAAAATAACCGAAGGGATGTCGTATCTTTGCAGGATTAAAAATGTAGATATGGAACAAGAATTCGATGATTGGAATTGTGAATGCATTAAGTACGCATTGTTAGTAAATTGGAAGTTTATTGGCAGTTTATTGCTAACAAACTTGGAAACTTCAGCAAGTTTTGAAGAAGGCGAAAATGGGCGTAATGCTCTGTATACCTGCTTGCTGACAAGAAAACTTGCCCTCGCGCGCGTAAGAGGAGAAAAGAAGAGAGAAGATAAGAAGAGAAAAGATACTCCTCCAATAGGTTCCCCGGAGATGGAGGAGGGGGAGGAGGAGAAATCTTTTATTCCGGCATTCCAAATGACGCAGGTGAGCGTCCCGAACCACGCACCTCAACGTTCCGAACCACGCACTTCAATGCCCACGAGGTGTGTGCTTGGAGGCACTGAGGTGCGTGGTTCGGGACGCTCACCTGCGTCATTCGGGACGGTGGGCTGCGTCATTTCAAATGTCCAGCCCCATGATATAGTCATTCATGTAGAACCCGTTTCCTATCGGGAAATCTCCTTCGCGCAGTTTCTTCATCCCCATGTGTTCGTAGAACTGCAATGCCTTGTTGTTGCGGTTTACATTCAGTTCCATCAGGCAAGGACCGGGGTGCACTTCCTTGATGTACTTCACGGCGTGGCGGAACAGGAAGCTGCCGAGGTGGGCGCCCTGATAGGAGGGCAGCACGTAAATCTTTTGCAGGTGGAAAAGGTCTTCGCCTTGCTGCTGCACGGAGACATAGCCTGCCGCTTCGTCCCCCTCGTATGCCAGGAAGTAAACGTGTCCTTCTTCTTCCATCTGCTTGCGGATGTTTTCCGGCGAATACATCCATTCCATCATGTAGTCATTTTGTTCGGGAGTAAGAATATCCTGATACGTGACAGGAAATATCTGCTGTGCGAGTTTCTGAATCAACTCGCAGTCTGCTGTTGCGGCTTTTCTAATGGTGAACATATCTATTGTATTTATATTCGTTATCAGCACAAAGTTACGTCTTTTTTGTGAAACAATCGTTATCTTTGCATACTGTTACTGTACTAACTAATTCTGATTTTTAAAAATTATGGCATTTACGAACAACATTATGATTGTCCGCCATCGCTTGCTGAAAGAGCTGGTGAAACTGTGGAACGATAACGAACTTGTAGAAAAAATAGACCGTCTGCCCATCGAACTGAGTCCGAGGCGCTCAAAGCACGCCGGACGTTGCTGTGTGCACAAGGAGCGCGCCGTGTGGAAGTACAAATCGCTGCCCTTGCTGGGACTGGATATGGAGGACGAGAGCGATGAGCTGACCCCGTTGTCGGAGTATGCGGCCCGTGCCCTTAGCAGAGCCGAGAAGGGGAAGCCGAAAGACAACATCATGTGTGTGATAGACGAGGCGTGCTCGGCCTGCGTACAGATTAATTACGAGATAACGAATCTCTGCCGCGGGTGCACCGCCCGCAGTTGCCAGGTGAACTGCCCCAAGAAAGCGGTACACGTGAAGGAAAGTGGACAGGCATGGATAGACCATGACGAATGCATCAGTTGCGGCATCTGCCATAAGAACTGCCCTTATCATGCCATCGTCTACATCCCCGTGCCGTGCGAGGAGGCTTGTCCGGTAAAGGCAATCAGTAAGGACGAGAAGGGGATAGAGCATATCGACGAAAGCAAGTGCATCTATTGTGGAAAGTGCCTCAATGCCTGCCCGTTCGGGGCTATCTTTGAGGTGTCGCAGGTGTTCGATGTGCTGCACCGGATACGCAAGGGTGAGCAGGTAGTGGCGATTGTGGCTCCGTCTATCCTGGGACAGTTTAAGGCGACTATCGGGCAGGTGTATGGTGCACTGAAGGCAATCGGTTTTACCGACGTGATTGAAGTGGCGCAGGGAGCTATGGACACGGTCAGCAACGAGGCGCACGAGTTGATAGAGAAGTTAGAGGAAGGGCAGAAGTTTATGACAACTTCCTGCTGCCCGTCCTATATCGAATTGGTGGAGAAGCATGTTCCGGGAATGAAACCTTATGTATCGGGCACGGGCTCGCCTATGTACTATGCCGCCCGCATTGCAAAAGAGAAATATCCGGATGCCAAGGTGGTCTTCGTAGGTCCTTGTGTGGCGAAGCGCAAGGAGGCGCAACGCGACGAGGCGGTAGATTACGTCATGACGTTCGAGGAAGTGGCATCTGTGCTCGATGGGCTGGATATTCAGTTGGAACAGGTACAGCCATACTCCATGTCGTTCACCTCTGTGCGCGAGGCGCACGGTTTTGCGCAGGCAGGCGGGGTGATGGGAGCAGTGAAAGCCTATCTGAAGGAAGATGCGGACAAGATCAATGCTGTTCAGGTGGCGAATCTGGATAAGAAGACGATCGGTGCGCTACGGGCGTATGCTAAGTCGGGCAAGGCTCCGGGACAGTTTATAGAGGTGATGGCGTGCGAGGGCGGTTGCATCACCGGGCCGTGTGCACACAATGAGATTGCTGCCGGGAAGCGGCAACTGACGCAGGAATTGGCGAAACAAGAAGAAACATATTGAATATGATGACAAATAACAGTAACAGTAACAGTATAGACGAACAAAGCCTTCAAAGGGCCTACGCCCTGTTTGAAACGGGCGATATAAATAACTATGAAGTGGGTACTGTGAAAGGCTTATGCCAGATTCATAAGTATCTTTTTGATGGCTTGTATGACTTTGCCGGGAAGATACGCATGCTCAACATAGCCAAAGGAGGATTCCGCTTTGCCAATTGCCTCTATCTGGATGCGATTCTCCCTGTTATTGAAAAAATGCCTGACACAACTTTCGAAGAAATCATTGCTAAGTATGTGGAAATGAATATTGCCCATCCGTTTATGGAAGGAAATGGCCGCTCTGCACGAATCTGGCTCGATATGATATTAAAGAACAGACTTGGCAAGGTGGTCAATTGGCAAACGGTGGATAAAGACCTTTATTTGCAAGCAATGGAACGTAGCCCGATTAACGATTTGGAACTCCGCTTCTTGCTACAGCCTGCACTTACAGACCGGATAGATGATCGGGAAGTAATATTCAAGGGTATCGAGCAGTCGTATTATTATGAGGGGTATAGTAGAGATTGACAAATTACGCCGTGAGCGAACGCTGAGTGCCGAAGAGTACAAAGCATTGCTGCTCTGCCGCGATGCAGAAACGTTGGAGTATCTGCAACAGCAGGCGCAGGAGGAGACGCTTGCGCGGTTTGGTAATCGAATTTTTATCCGTGGACTGATTGAAATAACGAACCGTTGCCGCAATAACTGTTTTTATTGCGGAATACGGAGAGAGAATAGAAACGTAGCCCGCTACGAGTTGGCGCAGGACGAGATACTGGACTGTTGCCGTGAAGGGTATCCGCTCGGTTTTCGTACCTTTGTATTGCAGGGGGGCGAGGCGCCGGAACAGAAGGACGACCGGATCGTTGAAACCGTCGCTGCCATTCGTCGGGAGTTTCCCGATTGCGCCATTACACTGTCGTTGGGCGAGAAGTCGAGCGATACGTATGAATGCCTCTTCCGCGCAGGTGCCAACCGATACCTGTTGCGGCACGAGACGCATAACGAGGAACATTACCGGCTATTGCACCCCGGAAGCAAGAAGGAAGGAAACGACGGAGGCGGAATGTCCCTGCAACACCGCTTGCAGTGCCTGCACCGGCTCAAGGAAATCGGCTATCAGGTAGGCACGGGCATCATGGTGGGAAGTCCTTATCAGACCATTGACCATCTGGTAGAAGATATTCTCTTTATTGAGCAATTCCACCCGGAAATGATAGGCATAGGCCCCTTCATCCCGCATCGCGACACTCCGTTCTCCACCGCTCCGCCAGGTAGCATGGAGCTGACCTTGAAACTGCTTTCCATCTTCCGCCTGATGCACCCTGCCGCCCTGATACCCTCCACTACGGCACTGGCAACACTTGCACCGGACGGACGGGAACGCGGAATCCTGGCAGGTGCCAACGTAGTGATGCCGAACCTCTCGCCACAGGAGCAGAGGGAGAAGTATACGCTCTATAACAACAAGGCTTCCCTGGGTGCCGAAGCGGCGGAAGGGTTGCAACAATTAGAAGAAAAGCTGGCGGCCATCGGCTACCGGATATCAAAAGAAAGAGGAGACTATGGAATATAATGTAAAATCAAAACAAGCGGAAGAATTCATCAATCATCAGGAGATTCTGGATACACTGGAGTATGCGCAAGCCAACCGCAACAACCGCCCGCTCATTGAAGCCCTGATAGAAAAAGCAGCCCAGTGCCGCGGACTTTCCCACCGGGAAGCCGCCTTGTTGCTGGAGTGCGATCAACCCGATCTGGTAGAACGCATCTTCCACCTGGCACGGGAGATAAAGCAGAAGTTCTACGGCAACCGCATCGTCATGTTTGCCCCGCTATATCTTTCCAATTATTGCGTCAACGGCTGCGTCTATTGCCCCTATCATGCCAAGAACCGCACCATTGCCCGCAAAAAACTGTCGCAGGAAGAGATTCGGCAAGAGGTCATTGCCCTGCAAGACATGGGGCACAAGCGCCTGGCGCTGGAAGCCGGCGAAGACCCGCGTCGCAATCCCCTCGACTATATCCTTGAGTCTATCCGCACCATTTATAGCATCCACCACAAGAACGGCGCCATTCGCCGTGTGAATGTGAATATTGCCGCCACCACCGTAGAGAACTACCGGAAGTTGCGGGACGCCGGCATCGGCACCTACATCCTCTTCCAGGAAACCTACAACAAAGAGAATTACGAAGCCCTGCACCCCACCGGTCCCAAGAGCAACTATGCCTACCACACCGAAGCTATGGACCGTGCTATGGAGGGGGGCAT
>JAUUPT010000016.1 GCA_030843315.1 Bacteroidaceae bacterium
TCATGCGCCCAGTCAGAGACATATTCGTTGCGGCTGACCTGCGAGCTGTGTGACTGCTGATTAATTCCCATTTTTCACGGGTGACAGTCTTTAGCTTTCCACCCTGTGTATAGGAGTAAGTAATCTTATCCGTCAGCCCGATTTCACGCATTATCACCTTCAGGTACTTGTTGAAGTATTGGATACAAAGCCCGTTCGGTATATGGCCGTTGTACTTTGCGAAGATTTCCTTGACATAATCGTGCGCTGGGACCTTCACATCAACATTGGTCTTTTTCGTCCGGATGACAATGTAGTTATCTATCAGGTTTTGGCCTGTCAGTCTTGAATAATCCGAATACCGGAGAGCTGTCAGACATCCTACTACGAATAAGTCTCTGATGCGCTCCTTTGCCTTCCGCTTGTCCTGCTTGACAAATTTGTAGTAGTAGATTCTGGTAATCTCGTTCATGCTCAGAAAGACTGCATTTGTCTCTTCACATTTCAGATCAATCGAATCATACGTACTGTCAACGGCATAGTTATACTGTGAGGCCTTCCGTATCATGGATTGCATCTTTTGGATGTAACCGACAATCGTGTTGTGACGTAGCCCTACATTCTCAAGGTAAATGATAAAGTCGTCAAGGAACTCTTCTGTGATGGAATTGGTGAATATGTCACAGTCATACGTTGCTGAAAACTCGTTAATATGCTTGATGATGGCATCGTAGCAAGCGGGGTATTGTGCAGACTTGCGTCTGGATTTCTTTTCGACCACCTCACGGAGAAAGTCTGTGAAGTAGATTCCTTCAAGCGGTTTGTTTTGCCTGAAGTGATTGATATAGTCCTTTCTTGGCTTTGCCTCAAGGACCGGATAAGAAATTGCTAATGCTGTTTTGGCTATTCATTTATTAAGTTCTGTTTATCAATTCATAAATACATCCTGTACACTCAGTGGTTTCTTTGTCACTCGATCGTACATCCGTGCTTTCAATCGCTCACACAACATATACACGAAAGAACCGGCATCAGGATTATTCATCTTTACGATTATAGCGGTCAGTCCTTCTGTTTTAGCGGCAAACTCTATGAGATCGCAGGGCTTGCCATAATACGTCCAATAGTATTGTACCTGTCCCAGAAGACTGTCTTCCACCTGGATTATCAGGTCTTTCGGTTCACGATATATCATGGCTGTGCTTCCTCTTTAAAATATGGTTTCACTTCCCCGTCCGGCACCCATTCCACCGTAACGATGCCTTTCACTTGTCCGGTACCGCCACATTTAGGACAGGGCTTCTTTACCCGCTCATTAATGATCTCCGGGTCAAGAAACCAGCCGTTGCCCTGGCAATAGCCGCAAGCATACCCGGTGAAATACCCCACCGTTTCCTTGCCTGTTCCGAAGGGGGGCGCCGTGATCAGCACCCCGTTCTTTTTCTCGCTCATGCTATTCGATATAATAAGTTTGAACTATCATCTGATTGCGGAAAAGGTGAATCACCGTTTTTCCTTCGTCCGTACGGATTTCCGTCTTTACCGAAGTGTCGCGATGAAGGTTGCCACGCTCGCGTTCCGCTTGCACCTTCGCGTCGATGAACACCTTCAAATTTCTGTAAGTCCGCTCATTGTTTTGCAGTTCCACACCGTCCAGCACCTGGCTCACCGCTGACTGCACATTCAGCAACCATTGCGGTTTATCATTCGGGATAACTGATTTATAATGTACTGTTGCCATACTCTCTATTCTTTAAGTTTCCAACCATTCAATTCATACACCTTCCGCCGGGCTTCCTCCTTAGTCAGATACTCCCCGACCTTGGTACCGGTGGAACCGGCGGCGTTACGCTCCACGCGATACACCACCCAGTTCCTGCCCCGCGGATAATACTCATAGAATTCTTCAGGCTGATTGCTGCACATCGTTCTCCTTCTTAGGCTCCACGTAGAAAGTCTCTTCCTGCACCACCTGCACGCCTATTTTGGGAAGCATTGCCGCTACTTCGGGCTGCTCACGGTCTGCCAGCAGCTTGTCCTTCGCAAGTTCTTCGGAAATGCGGATATACGACGGCATCAGTTCCTTTGCAAGGTTCGTCACTGCCGCCCAGGTGAACCCCTTCAGGTTTTTCAGCTTCGGCGTGCCGGTGCGGAAACCGAAGATGCCGTGTGCACTCTCCAGGCTCTTCTTTTTGGAGAACAGTTCTTCCTTGTTCTCCAGCGCGTACGCCTGCATGATGTCGAAAGCCTCGCTCTTCTTGCCATCCAGTTCAGCCAGCTGGTCGGCATACTTCTCGCGGATGCGGGTCATCTCGATATCCATTTTCGACGTAAGGTTCTGCACCTTGGCGTCGGCTGCCGCGAAATCGGCAAATGCCTGCTCCGCCTGTTCGCGGCTGATGCCGCTGACTACTGTTTTCTTTGTTCTTGCCATAATCTTATTCTATTTATAGGGTTAATAAATTATCTTGCTTTTCTTGTTCTGCTGATACACGCGCCGGTATTCGATGTATTCCTTGGTTTTCTTCGGCTCTTCCATCGCCTGGAGTTCCCGGTCAATGTGGTCGTATCTCACCTGCTCGGCACGATATTCATCCATCAGGCGCTCCAACTCTATAGGCTTCATGGTGGCGGCACCTGCCATTAGCCGGTCCTGATAATCACAAATACGGTCGGCACAGGCTTCGAGCCGTTCCGCCAGCTGTGCGCGTCGGTCGGACTTGTCGGTGGCACAGGTTCTTGGTACATATCGTGGACTGTAGTCTTTCATGGCTCGGACTCCTTTCTCAGTTTCTTTATTTTCTTATCAATCTCCCGGCGGCTATAGTAGGTAAACTTTCCTTGTTTATAGCTGTGTATCAAGCCACGACTGGCATAGCCTTTGATGGTGTTCTTGCTACATGCCAGATATCGGCAGGCTTCATTCTGCTTCATCATGTCATTCATGTCGGCATTAGCGGGAAGGAGTTGCGGAGCGATATCGCCCGGGGCGGCTTTGCGCCGAAGACCTGTCCATTGTTCCAACCGCTCGATACGTGCCATCAACTCGTTGAAATCTTTGCGCGATAGCAATACCGTATTACTTTCTTCGTCCACTACACCCAGTGCACAGGCGGCATCGAAGTCGGCTGCCGTCATGGATTGAACGTCCGGTATCAGTTCCTCCAACCCAATGTGTCCGGCATGGAAACGGGCAGCATCACGGGCTGCATAGAACACTGCTTCATCACGATCTTCTTCACCGACTTCCATCACATACTTTTGGAACACCTGCTGCTCGGTCATGCTCGATGTCAGTACCTCTGTCATAACCTGGCTTAATCGGTCCGACTTGTGGCTCAAGATGGCTACAGCCTGCTTGATTTCTTGTTTCGTTCTCATTGTATCAATCCTTTTTAAGTTTTCTTTCCTCGCGCCTCATAAATGCCTCCAGCTGTTTCTTTGTGTCCTGGAGTTCCCAAAGCTTCATGCTCGTAATATCCTTATGACATTTGCTGTATTTGCGTGCCCATACATTCAACTTGGCTACGTTCATGCGGTATTCCTCTTCGTTATCGCTGGTAAAACCTTGATTCAATTGTGGAATCAGGAAAGAAAGGCGATAGATGTCGCGGAACACATTGCGGGCTTCCTGCATCTGCATCTGCCGGGCTTTATCATCCATCGGATTCAACCGTTCCAGTAGCTGCTGCGCTTCGTGCATCGTCAACTCCCTGCTGCTCTGTGTGCGCCCGGAAGTGAACTCATAGATGCAGCCGTGGCGGGTCTCATCATCCATGCCTATATGGTGAAAGGTGGCGTGCAGCGCTTTGAGTTGCTGCGGGCTGATGGGTTTACCTGTTGTTGTTTTCATCGGGTTGTTCTTTTTAGGATAATTAGTATTTTATTATAAACTTTCTCCCCAATACTTTGCTGCCTTTTCCGGCCAGATGTCGAAGTGCCCAACCGGACCGATAAAACGTCCTTTGCTGAAAGCGCGATAGCCTTCGATATAAATCTTCAGGGAAGCATCAAACGCCACTTTCTTGGCACTACGTCCATCCGGTCGGGTACCGCTGGCATGACTTATGAAAATAAGCAACTTATTACGGTGCTGCTCCTTGAACTTGATATACTGGGCATAGGTCATCTGCGTGTACTGGAAACTGTCTATCACTACAAAATCCGGGGCTTTCTGACGTTTCAAGCGAAGGCTTAGCTGGTCGATACTTTCACAATCCAACAACAGAAACCGACGATTCACTTCCTGCATATTGAAGCGCTTCAGTGTGTTCTGCATCGTCAGGCAGGCACCTTCTTCCAGGCTGTCGTAAGCCACCCGCCCATACTTGCACAACTCTTTGCAGAGGCGCATCACAAAGGATGTCTTTCCATTACCGGTATTGCCCCAAATCATCCATACTCCCCGGCGTTCCGGTGTGTCAAAAGCATCCCGCCATTCGCCTTCAAAGGGAAACGTATTGAACTTCATGCCCAAAACTTCACTTACCCCTTTGGCATTGCGGTCGAACGTTCTCTTCTCCGCCATCACTCCGCATCTCCTTTCTGCACACGGCTTTCGGCACGTCTTTTTGTTACATGAATTTTACGTTTCACCCTGCGCAAATCATTGTCGGCAGTCTCAGCGTCCTTTATCACCTGATTTATTTCAGCTTCATTCAGTAGACCGTTAGCCTGGCAGATGGCGTGGATGTCATTGCGTGATGTGGCATTGAGGTCAAAGAACCTGCGACCGATACGGCTGTTTATCTCTTTATAACCCTTCTTGTTGTAGCGAAGCCCGGTCTCCATCCGGCGCTTGATGTAGTCGGTACTCATAAACACGATTCCCGCGCGTCCTTCCAGACGATTGTATATGGAGATAAAATAGTTTAGTACGCAGTCCGTCAGTTTATCGCCTTCATCAAAAATGATGAGCGGGTTCTGTAGGAAGCCTATCATACCGAGGGCATAGTCCAACATATCACGCAGGTTATTGGTGCTGTCAGTGGGTGCACCTACCTGCTTGGCAATCTCTCGGACAAAGTCACTGCGCTTCATGTCTTCACTACAAAGGATATAGAATACATTGCGGTGCGAACGGCGGAACTCAATGGCGGCAGTAGTCTTGCCGCATCCGGCATCACCCACCAGCCAGGTGACATTCTTGTACATCTGCGCATCGGCAAGCACATAGCTGGCAAGGCGGTAGTTCTCACTCTCGCAGATAGTCCAGTTGTCGAAACTGAAACCGATTTGGGTGGCAATACGGCTGAACATATCGTCTGATATACTATCATACTTGGAGTTCGCTATCTGAGAAACCACGGCAGCACTGACACCTTGCAGGCTTTCGCTGGCACGGTTGCGGCTGGGGAAATTTTCACAGTAAGCCATCAGTGCGTCGCGGATGGCATCTTTGTCTTTTACGGTTAGTCCTTTCATTGTTTTATAGGTATTTAATTGATTCTTGAATGCTGTTTAAACGGGTGTCAGAAGCGGTCGAGGGCAAGTTCGTCCAACGTCAGGTTGGAGAGCGCCTTGGTATATTCGCCGATGGTGGAATAATCTGTTGCGGTGTCGGCTTCCTCTTCTTCCAGTCTGCGCTTCTCGGGCAGGGAAAGGGGGATATCCAACTCGCCGCGGTCGTATTTCTCGCGGAATTCTTCCATCTTCTTCTTGCTGACATTCTTTGGTCTTGGTGTGGAAAGCCCGAAGAGTTCGGCAGCTATCTTTTCGTCCAGATCGAAGCGTTCGCCTTCCAGCTGGATGGCTGCCATCACTTCCTTGTTCTGCTCGATGGTATAGCGCATGAAGCTGCTCTCTTCCGGGGTACGTTCTTGCGTGGCACGGCTGATAGTAACCTTCGGAGTGGCGGTGGCGCTGTATTTGGGGCCGGTGGCTGTGTTACGCCACAATTCTACGCGTGTCATATCCATAGGGTCGTACATCACGGTGAATTCCCGCCCGGTGTTACGCAGTGCCCAGGCTTCATCCCGCAGTCCGTCGGCACCGTATACGTCATAGTGATATTTCTGCTTGTTGATTTCTATTTGCAGACCGTAATTGGTATAGGTCACCGGCTTGGGGTTGCACAGCCAGAACATCTGCATCAGGTCAATCTCGGTCACAGGTTGTGCTTCGGGGTTCTCGCTCATGCGGTACATCTCCAGGTGGGGGATACCGGTGGCATAGTGTTTCTCTTCATTATTCCACTTATCGCGGCATTGGCGGTAGATTTCCTTCACCTCGGCGAGGGTGGGCAAGGCGTAGGCATTCTCTTCGATGAACTCCATATTCGGCTTGCTGTTGAGCTTCTTGGTGTTCACGTTCTGTCCGGTGAAGTGCCAGATAGCGTGCAATATCTGCGACTGGAAGCGCCCGAAGGCACTCTCTATGGTTTTGGAATTACCATTGTAGGGCATGGTAGGACGGTGGAGTATCGTGATACGCTGGAAGAAGCCGATGGCATCGCCCTTGCTGTGTCCGCCCTGGTTGTCCGTCACTATCTCGTAAGGGCGGCTGCCGGATGTTTCCACGGCCATGCGGTAAGCACGGTATTGGCTGTCGAAGTTCTCATTCGGGGCAATATCGTAGCCCAACAGGGTTTCACTATAAGCATCCATCACTTCGTACACGCTGGTGGTGCACATCTTGCCCTGCTCGTTCTTGTAGTAGAGGTTCAGTTTGGTACCATCTCCATACCATAGTGCATCGCGCAGCTGTGGCATACTGGTTTTCATCAGACTGGTGTACTTCGATTTCCACTTCTGCATACCATAAACCGCAGCATACCACATCGGCATCACAGCCGGGTCGTTCAGGTAGTTCTTCACCGTGGTAGGTGACTTGATAACATTCAGTCCTCGCTGCACCGCCTGGCGGTTGTATTCATCAAATATCTGCATCTCAGTATAGCGAGGTACGATACTGCGGCGCAACTTCAGCAGCAAACGGGCAACTTCGGGGGTGACAATACGTGCCGCCTGGTTACCGGTATTCTTGTTGATGAGGGCGACATACTTCAGACGCTTGTAGGCGTTGAACTTCTCACGCAGGCGGGTAGCATTGGCAGGCAATGTATGCTTGTATTGTTCGCGTAGCTTTTCACATGTTCCTTGCACTGTTTCCCATACCACAGCCTTGCGACTGTAACCGCACTTCTTGTGCAGCGCCTCCATTTCTTTCTCCACACGAATCAGTTCATTCATCACCTCAGCGTTCAGTACATATTCCTTCTGGCGTGGCAGGGATATTTGCGGCTCATAATCCCTGTAGAACTCCACCGCCTTACTGTCACTGCGGATGATGTTACTCATTAATTGTTCTTTCATTTCTTCCAGTGCATTGGGGTAAAGGCGATCATAAGTCTGGCGTATCAGATCAGGAAGGCTATTGTAGTCGATAAGGGCATAAGAACCTGCTCCCTTGCCGGGGCGCACTACGCGCAACTTGCCTTCGCGAACCTTCTTATCATAATTAGGTTTGCTTAGTATTCTCCCTTGTGATACCAGTTCGGGAAAAGTGACACATCGTATTTTACCGTACATTTCCATAATCAGAAACTTTATACTTTTAACTTGTGCAAGCCCCGGCGTCGAACCGGAGCGAAAGCCATCCTCTTACAGACTCTTTTCTTGCTCCTTGTCCGGCGTGTACATCGAAATGCCAATCACCGCCGCCAATATCACCATGATAAAACCGCTCGTGCTATCTTGATTCGTAGCATCCACATTGCAACCCAGCCAAAGCCCGTAAGTCAGCCCTATGGCAACAGCTATCTTCTGAATTCGTCTCCATGTTTTCATAATCAATCATTTTAAGAGTTCTGTTCTATTACATCCTCCAAATCAAGGAATGTGTTTATCGTTTCCGGTAGTACGATTGGCTCTACTGGATCTTCACTGTCTGAATACCCCACATCTATGGATATTCTTTCATCCTCTATACTCAGCATAGCACTATACTTTGCCATCAGCTCCCTCAATTCTGTAAGGAATGTCTTTTCGTTATTTGTCAATTTTCTGTTCATATCACTCTCTATTTTTAATTCTTAATTTTTCATTGAATAAAAGTCTGTCCCTATTCATCCCGAACCGGAACAGTTTTGCTACATTTGTAGCATCAAACCAAAAAAATATAATTATGAGTTACTTTCCATCACAAGATTTTATCCTATTTTACAGCTTCAGAAGTTTGGCTTCCAACTCCAATTTCGATAAAATGATAAAAATGTTACAAGCCACTATTACTAAATGTGAAGAATATGCCAAAGCTTCAGATATTACTTTTGAAGCGGTGAGAGACACATACACATACGATGGATTCATCGGTGTCAACTTACATTTCAAGATATATGGAGACCAAGACTCTATCCTCGGCAAGGTGGCGTCTCTGTTCCGTTTTGCTGAGCTTAACAAACTGGGCTTTTGTAACCAATCGCTTCTCACCGAATAGAAATATCATATTGGGCTTGTAGCTGCCGGTATAGTAGCTACGACGCCCTTTCTTTCTGTTTATCATGACACATTGGTCATATACTGCTTTTGTTGCCATATCCTATACCATTTATAAAGTTACCGTATCATTCGCTATCACAGCCTTCACATTTCCGTGAGAGTCCAGCACCTTTACCGGAGCCACCGCTATATTTTCATCGCTCAGTAGCCGTCCGCCAAGTTCATGCAGAGCTACATGCCGCATTTGTGCAGCTTCAAGACTGTTACGTTTGAAACTCATAGCGAGACTTACGCAAGGTCTTTTCACCTTGAACACCTTCATCAGATGGTCATAAGCAGCGCTTTTCTTTTTTGGGTCTTCCCAATCAATCTTTTTCATATTTCTTATGCTTTAATATTTGTCAATTTATCGACCAGCGACAAGCGAAGTGCCTTGTCGTCTATCCGTGCTACGTCGGCAAGAATATCCACCAAGCGTTCTTTCGTCAGCCGATTATGATTACGCTTCATCGGTTCCGGGAAAAGAGAAAGCTGCTGAACTTGTGCCTGCACCCGATAAGCATCATCAACCTTATTCACCACTAAGTCTTCCGCCCAATCACGGAACATCTTGGCGCGCTCGGACTTGATGAAAAAGCCGAGGCGGACGATACCACGTTTGGTCCAGAGAATCTGCTTAAACTCGTAACCTGCTGATTTACATCCAGCGTTCATTTTTTGAACACTGGATATTTTGCCATTTATGAAAGTAATAAAATGCTTCCCTTCTATTAGCTCATCGGTATGTTCCATCTTATGACGTCGTACTGTATTTCCTGAGACTCCGAAACCTTTTGCCACCTCGTTAGTGCCCATCAAGAACTCAAATTTCTCATTTGGTATAATTTCTACAGACAGATTGTCCGAAACATGTTCTAAAACCTTCTCCATACTTATATTCTATTTAAAGTTTAATTCTTATCTTTGAGCGCTGCAAATGCTTATCACGATGCAAATATACAGAATTTCTGTAATATGCAAAAATTTAATTCAGAAATTATGGAACTATACGAAAGAATACTTTCTAAAGAAGAGATTAACAGACGCTTCATAATAGCAGTGACGGCAGTTATGGCGAATAAACTTAACTCCAGTAAAACAGGATTAGCTGAATCACTCGATGTAAAACCTGCAAAATTTTCAGAAATTCTGAACGGAAGAATGAATGTAGGAACAGATATGATTGCTAAAATCTGTGATTATTACGACGTCTCCCCAGATTGGCTTCTTTTAAGTCGTGGAAACAATGTGTTCAGACAAGTAGCCAAACAGACTATATGGATTGATGATGACAATCTGAATATGAAATATACGGAAGATGGTATGCCTGATAACAAAACATCCGAAGAAGGTACTATGGACCATAGTCCAGAAAAGGTACAATCAGCTTCATCTGACGTCGTTACCCTCCGCCTCATGGAGAAGATTGATGAGAAGGACATTAAGATAGATGAACTCCAGTCCGAACTCCGTCAAAAGTCCGAAGAGCTCGCCGCCCTCAAAGCCAAATACCATCAATCCCAAGATAAGGAGCCTGAATCTCCTCCCTTGGCCATGCCTGGAACTGCCGAGGATTTTACAGAAAACTCGTATGGCGACTATGGCGAAGGCTTCTCACCCACGAAACCGCCCACCACCTCAAAGAGATTATCGGGTGGGAAAATGTAATCGTATTACTGCTCAAGCTACTTAATAGCTATGCATAACATCTAAACAATAACCAATAATCAATTATAGTAACATGAAACTCGTTACAGCCTTACAGAAACATATCAGTGATATGAGCATACGCCAAGAGACCACCTTACATAGGGAAATTGATGCTTTCATTTCTCAAAATCCCAATTTAAGTGAAACAGATTTATTTAATGAAATCTACTTAAAATATGGAGAGCAAATTAAATTCCTAGAAAGTGTCACCCAATGTAAAGCCATCATTAGCATCAAAAGTTGGGTAGCGACTTTTGGTTTTTTCTTCATCTTAGGTATAATTATTTGCATCTTTTACGTGCTATATTATTTGTTGAAGATGTAACAGAGGATGGCAGATTTCAATGTAAAACCCCAAGAGGAATAGCACCTATAGGCTTTTTTGAAAGAAATGAAATTGAATTAATTAACAAAGAAAGATGACACAATAAAAGGATATATAGAATTCACCGACAGCCAGTTAGGATTTGATTTACAGTAATAAGAAAAAGAGGGGTTATCCCTCTTTCTCTTTTATAGGGTTAAATCTGCCTTTCAATACATCATTCTTAAGGATTAGCAGCAGATTTATTACGTCATCCACTTCTTCAGAGGAAGGAGCGGCCTTACAAATATCGGCAATGTACCCTGATAAGCGTTCACATGTGCCATTTACCCCAGTTTGGGCAACCATATTTTCTATATGGTTAGTGCCAGTTTTTTGATATTTCATAATACATGACTTTTTTGAATAGTATTTAATGCTTTTACAGAATTTATCCCACACCAATAAGTTCCAATGCTGCTTGGCTCGCCAAGCCAATTCTACGAAATGACTCACAAACAACGAGTATAAGATATTGTATAGCATCTGAATACCTTTTAAATGCTCCCGGCACTATTACCGGGATCGTTTTCCATCCAACAACCAATTACACTACTCAAGGGCATATAAACTTTCTCGCAGGGATTTAATATATTTTTTAAATCCTTGAGCTATTTCTTTTGTTTTTAATTCAGCCTCTTCGGCTGTTTGATATTCAATTACTTCTTCAGTAGAAATGGTCATTTCAACCGCATCTTCTGGGAGAATTGGAATATTTCTGCGCAAATTGAGTCTGCTGTTAAATTGTAGTTTGATTTCCATAATACTTCAAATAATGCTCCCGGCACTATCACCGGGAGCGTTTTCCATCCAACAACCAATTACCTTAAATCTCCGTACATTTTATTCCCTCAAACGGAGCGCTGAATAATGGGAACGTTCGTCGCATTCAAACAAATTTTGTAGCAGGAACAAGACTCGAACTTGTGACCTCATGGATATGAACCATGTGAGCTACCTACTGCTCCATCCTACGATATTTAGCGCCGCGCGCACGTTTATGACGCTAAAATACCATTTATTTCACTAATATACACTACTAATCAGCTACTTATACCACCTTTGCAATCTCAACACTCTTAAAAACTACTATACTATCCCCCTATAAATACATACTAAAACGTCCAAATAAGCACCTTACACAGAAACATCACCCATAAAACTGCACAAAAAAAAGGTGAAAATAGTATGCCTAAACTACTAAAATCGCAAGAAAATAATATCAAAACAGTATGTCTAAACAGTATGTCTTATGGTATGCCTAAGCCACTTTTTAACGTTCTCTTCTCTCATTGACGACTATAGCATTATCATCCTTTTCCCTTCTTCTGGGATTATATTTAGGTATTCTACTAAAACGACTTAAACACTATATCTTTTTCAGATAAATACTTCTATATAATTATTATTTGGAATATCTTTGTATTTGAAACTTCTAAATACTAACAATATGACCAAAGTAATCCATGTACATCTTATTTTCGAGAAGAAGGACTATTATTTCGGCAGCATCAGCGCCATCTATACGGTCTTAAATGAGGCTCAAATAGGCATCAAACAAAGTTCCTTACTCCACGCCGGTTTATACGATGGTGGCGTCAAGATAACCCGTAGAGCCATTATCAAGCAATCTCACCTCATCCGTAGTACCCAAGAGTAATCCAATATCACCCCACACAGAAAAAGGGCTGAATTGCGCCTTAAAAAGCATCAACTCAGCCCTCATATTATCCTTATGTAAATTTTGACCGTTTAGAAACCCATCCAACCCTACTCAAATGTAAAGTAACCACTGGGTAATATCACATTTCGATTTATCTATACCCTTATACCTCAATTTGCCCCAATCCCTTTATTTATCGGCGTTCCATTATTATTCGTCACTCTCATACTTTACATACAAAGTGTTTTACCCCCCTTATACAGTTTACTCCATCTTATTTTTCCAAACGCTCCGGGTTTGTAATCAACCAGTTGAGTGGCGGTGGTTGTGAGCACATGGGCAACTTCCCGACTTTTCCGGTGAAGGGGAAGTTGGAGATGTCTCCTGATAATATCTTGAATTACCGCATCAATGTCACTGAAGAGCAGGGACATGCCGGCTATTACGAAGCCATGGTGCAGGAAAATATCAAAGCCAAACTAACCGTGACCGAAAGAACCGGTATGGCAAATTACGAATATCCGGCAGACCAGCAGTACGGCACGGTGATTATCGGTGGCGGTATTTCTGCTACTCCGATAGAACAGGCTGCCGTAGTGATAACTGCGCCGAATAAGTGCGAAGGATATGCCGAAGGCGGTTATTTTTGTGGCATCCGCACTCCGTATAAAGTCTATTTCGTTGCAGAGTTCGATGCAGATGCTTTAGAATCGGGCACCTGGAAAAGAGACGAACTGATGCCGAATACCACTTTTGCCGAAGGCGAGTACTCCGGTGTATATTTTACCTTCGATGTAAGTAAGAAGAAGAATATTCAATATAAGATTGGTGTTTCTTACGTTTCGGTAGAGAATGCGCGCGAAAACCTGAAAGCGGAAAATACCGGATGGGACTTCCGGCAAATACAAAATCAGGCGGAAGCTAAATGGAACCATTATCTGGGCAAGATTGAAGTAGAAGGAACCAATCCGGACCGCACGACTCAGTTTTATACCCATATGTATCGTTCCTTTATCCACCCGAATGTTTGCAGTGATGTGAATGGGGAGTATATGGGAGCAGATTATAAAGTACATAAATCCCGCTCCAAGCACTACACTTCTTTCAGCAACTGGGACACTTACCGTACACAGATTCAACTGCTGTCCATACTCGACCCGGAAGTCGCTTCCGATATTGTTATTTCCCATCAACTGTTTGCCGAGCAATCCGGTGGCGTTTTCCCGCGCTGGGTGATGGCAAATGTAGAGACAGGCGTGATGCAAGGTGATCCGAGTCCTATCCTGATTGCCAACGCCTACGCCTTTGGAGCCCGTAATTACGACCCGAAACCCATCTTTAAGATTATGCAAAGAGGTGCTGAGACTCCGGGAGCTAAATCGCAGGATGTAGAAGCCCGTCCGGGATTGAAGCAATATCTGGATAAAGGTTACTATAATGCTTCCATCCAACTGGAATATACATCTGCCGATTTCGCCATCGGACAATTTGGACTGCGTGCCGTAGGCGATGAGTTTGCAAGCTGGCGCTATTTCCATTTCGCCCGTTCTTGGAAGAATCTGTATAACCCTGAAACCGGCTGGCTGCAATCGCGCAATCCGGACGGTTCCTGGAAACCCCTGAGTGAAGATTTCCGTGAGTCTACTTATAAGAATTATTTCTGGATGGTGCCTTATGATATTGCAGGTTTGATAGATATTATCGGCGGTAATAAAAAGGCGGAAGCACGTCTGGATGAATTCTTTACCCGCCTGGATGCCGGATATAATGACGCCTGGTTTGCTTCCGGCAATGAGCCGAGTTTCCACATTCCCTGGATATACAACTGGGTAGGAGTTCCTTATAAAACACAGGAGATCGTTAATCGGGTACTGAACGAGCAGTATTCAAGCAAGATTGACGGTCTGCCGGGTAATGATGACCTGGGCACTATGGGAGCGTGGTATGTATTTGCTTGCATCGGTCTTTATCCCGAGATTCCGGGTATCGGAGGCTTTACGGTGAATACTCCGATCTTCTCATCTGTAAAGGTACATCTGCCAAAGGGTGATATTGTAATAAAAGGTGGCTCTGAGAAAAATATCTATATCAGGTCTATGAAGTTGGACGGCAAACCATACGAAAGTACATGGATTGATTGGAACCAACTATGCAATGGTGCTACTATTGATTATGCTACTTCGAGCAAACCGGATGTGAAGTGGGGTACTAAAATAGTTCCTCCCTCTTTCCCTTAATTCAGTTCAAACCATTAACTTTGTAACAGCATGAAAAGAAACTTTTTAAATATAGCTTATTTATTGATAGGCGCTGCACTCTTTACTTCGTGTGCGGAAAATAAACAAGCAGTAGAATTCCCCGACTGGGCATGGGCCGATTTCCAGCGCCCGGAGGGTGTTAATCCTATAATCTCTCCTGATACTACGACGCTCTTCTATTGCCCGATGAGGCAGGATTCGGTGGCATGGGAAGCAAGCGATACTTTCAATCCGGCGGCAACTATCTATGACGGCAAAGTCGTTGTCCTCTATCGGGCGGAAGATAATTCGGCTGTCGGCATCGGTTCGCGTACTTCCCGTTTGGGATATGCTTACTCCGATGACGGTTTGCATTTTCAGCGGATGTCCGTTCCGGCATTCTATCCGGCTGATGACAGCCAGAAAGAACTCGAGTGGACAGGTGGTTGTGAAGACCCGCGTGTAGCCATGACCAAAGACGGCCTTTATGTGATGCTTTATACGCAATGGAACAGAAAACAGGCGCGTCTGGCGGTTGCTACTTCGCGCAACCTGCAAGTGTGGGAGAAGCATGGACCGGCTTTTGCCAAGGCTTATAACGGCCGCTTCTTCGATGAATTCTCCAAGTCAGCCTCTATCGTTACCAAGTTGGTGGACGGTAAACAGGTGATTGCCCAAATTGACGGGAAGTACTGGATGTATTGGGGAGAGAAGTTTGTAAATGTTGCCACTTCTAAGGACTTGGTGAACTGGACACCGATGTTGGATGAAAAGGGCGAATTCCTGAAAGTAATCACCCCGCGTGAGGGTAAGTTCGATAGCTCGTTGACTGAGTGCGGACCTCCGGCTATCATGACGGATAAGGGCATCCTGTTGTTTTATAATGGAAAGAATGCCGACGGAGCAACGCGCGATACGTTATACACTGCAAATTCTTACTGTGCCGGCCAGGCTTTGTTCGATGCCAAAGATCCTACTAAGTTGATAGACCGTCTGGACAAGCCGTTCTATGTGCCGGAATCAGACTTTGAAAAGAGTGGACAATATCCTGCCGGAACCGTATTTATAGAAGGACTTGTATTCCACAATCAGCAGTGGTATTTGTATTACGGCTGTGCCGACTCACGCGTAGCAGTGGCTGTATATAATCCATCTAAAAAATAAATCTTTATGAGAAAATTAGGCCTTTTTCTGTCTTGTGTTTGTCTGGCGCTGCCGTTAGTAGCCCAGGAACAGTCTTACTTTACAAACCCTGTGATTAGGGGAGACGTTGCCGACCCTACCATGATTCGGATAGATGATACGTATTATGCCGCAGGAACATCTTCGGAATGGGCTCCTTTCTATCCGGTGTTTACTTCCAAAGATTTGGTGAACTGGAAGCAGACAGGCCATATCTTTACGAAGCAGCCGGAATGGACTTTGAATTCTTTTTGGGCTCCCGAGTTATTCTATCACAATAATAAAGTTTACTGTTACTACACTGCCCGCCAGAAGAGTACCGGAATATCATACATCGGAGTCGCTACTTCGGATTCTCCTTTGCACGAGTTCACCGACCACGGACCTGTAGTGGAATATGGTACGGAGGCTATCGACGCATTTGTTTATGACGACAACGGCCAGTTGTACATCAGTTGGAAAGCCTATGGCTTGGATAAACGTCCGATTGAACTGCTGGGATGCAAACTTTCTGCCGACGGGCTGCGTCTGGAAGGCGAACCTTTCTCCTTGCTGGTGGACATCGAAGACCAGGGAATGGAAGGGCAGTATCACTTTAAGCACGGCGATTATTATTACATTATATACTCGGCTCATGGCTGTTGCGGCCCGGGCAGTGATTATGATGTATATGTGGCACGTTCCAAGAGCTATCGCGGTCCTTATGAGAAGTATCAGGGAAATCCCATTCTGCATGGAGGAGAAGGCGATTATATGTCATGCGGTCATGGCACGGTCGCGAAAACTCCTGACGGGCGGATGTTCTATATGTGCCATGCTTATTTGAATGGGGCTGGATTCTATGCCGGACGCCAACCTATTCTACAAGAGATGGAAATGACAGATGACCATTGGGTGCGGTTTAAGACAGGAAGCTTGGCTGTTGCCAAACAACCGGTTCCTTTTGCCGGAACAAAACAGAAGCCGTTGCCCGACTTTGAAGACGACTTTAAAGGGAATAAACTGCGAGTGGAGTGGAGCTGGAATTATCCGTATTCTGACATTGATGCGGTAGTAAAAAAAGGACGATTATCCTTGTCGGGCACTCTGAAAAAGGGAGGTGAACATGGCACGGCACTGTGCTTGCGTTCCCAGTCTCCCGATTATACTTGCGAAACGAAAGTGCTTAATTCCAATGAAAGTATGAAAGGACTGACGCTGTATGGCGACGACAAGAACCACGTTGTATGGGGAACTGCCGGAGATAAGCTGCTTTTGAAAGTCATAAAGAATAATGTAGAGTCAGTACTTTATGAGACAGCTTATCCGGGTAAGGAAATCTATCTGAAAGCAGAAGTAGAACAAGGCTGTATTTTCCACTTCTCTTGGAGTAAAGATGGAAAGACGTGGAATCCTGTGAGCAATACTTCTCTGAAAGGCAATGACTTGATTCGTTGGGACAGAGTGCAGCGTCCCGGACTGTTGCATAACGGTGCTAAGGACTCACCTGCTGAGTTTGCTTATTTCAAAATGGGAATTAGAAAATAGATTGTAACTTTATAAATTAAAATTAGAACATGAAAAATTTCTTTATATTAGTTGCAGCCATTTGCATGGCTTGCACTACTGCATTTGCCCAAACCGTAAAACCTTTTGAGGAAGGCGACCGGGCTGTCTTTTTAGGAAATAGTATTACGGATGGCGGACATTACCACTCGTATGTCTGGCTGTATTATATGACCCGTTTCCCCAATATGAATCTCCGTGTATTCAACGGCGGTATAGGTGGTGATACGGCTTTTGATATGAACAAACGCCTGGATGGTGATATTTTCTGCCTGGAACCGACTGTATTGATGGTTACTTTCGGAATGAACGATTCCGGCTATTTTGAATACAACGGCGATAAACCCAAAGAGTTTGGCGAACAGAAATATCAGGAAAGCATCAAGAACTACCAGCAGATGGAGAAGCGTTTCAAGGAACTTCCCGACACCCGCATCGTGATGCTGGGCACTTCTCCTTACGATGAAACAGTTCAATTGAAAGACAATGTTCCTTTCAAGACAAAGAACGAAACAATCAAGAGAATTGTTGAATATCAAAAGCAGTCTGCTGCGAAAAATAATTGGGAATTTACTGATTTAAACGAACCTATGACTGCCATGAATCAGCAGTTCCAGCAGAAAGACCCTTCATTTACTCTTTGTGGTCGCGACCGCATCCATCCCGATAATGACGGGCACATGGTGATGGCGTATCTCTTTCTGAAAGCTCAGGGATTTGCAGGCAAGGACGTGGCAAATGTGGAGATCAATGCCAATAAGAAACAGGCTGTGAAGTTGGAGAATTGTACAATCTCAAACATCAAGAAGATTGGAAAAGAACTGAGTTTCGATTATCTGGCGGAATCCTTGCCCTATCCTTTGGACACTATTCCCCGTGGATGGGAGCAGAGCAGAAGCCAGGCGGAAGCCATGAAAGTAGTTCCTTTTATGGACGAAATGAACCGTGAAATGCTGAAAGTAACCGGACTGAAAGGCAATTATAAGCTGCTTATTGATGGTGAAGAAATCGGTACCTGGAGTGCTGGTGAACTGGCATCAGGCATCAATCTGGCTAAAGAGACAAAGACTCCCCAATATCAGCAAGCCTTAGCCGTGATGCACCTCAATGAATATCGTTGGGAGATCGAAAGAACCTTCCGCGACTACGCCTGGATGCAATTTGGCTTCTTCCAGCAGAAAGGCCTGCTTTTTGCCAATGACCGGAAAGCGATTGAAGTAATGGACGATAATGTAGAGAAGAACGGTTGGGTGAAAGGTCATAGAGACACCTATACCCGGTTGATGTCCGAGGCTGTCCGCGATGCACGCAAGCAGGAAATGGAGGTTCTTATCAATAAGATTTATGAAGTCAATAAGCCTGTGACTAGAAAGGTGCAGTTGAGGCAGATGTAACTGATACAGGTTGGGGACTATAAATAACGTGCCCCTAACATAATAACGCTGATAACATGAATTAGAATAAAAAGCTATCATGTTATCAGCGTTTTCTCGTTTTTATTATTCATTGAAATCACCTGGATGGGCAATGTAACATGAAAAAAGAAAAAAGTAACATGGTGCTATAATATGTTCTATTAATAGAGATGCGTGTTACTTGATTCTTTCCCACTTTGCTTCTTGTAGCCTATTTTTGTAGCAGTAAAATAGCTAAAGAACAATACCATGAAGAATCGAATTATTTTAATCATATTTGCACTGTCCGTGGTTGCCGGAGCAATGGCCCAGGACAAATTATACAAAAACACATTTCCTTTGGGTGATATCAAATTGTTGGATGGCCCCTTTAAGCATGCCTGTCTCTTAAATATTGAGGTGCTGCTCAAATATGATACAGATCGTTTGCTGGCTCCTTATCTGAAAGAATCCGGCTTGTCTCCTAAAGCAGAAAGTTTCCCAAACTGGATAGGGCTGGACGGACATATAGGAGGACATTATCTGACAGCCTTAGCTATCGCATATGCCGCAACCGGAAATGAAGCGTGTAAAGAAAGAATGGATTACATGATTTCCGAGTTAAAGCGTTGCCAATTATATAACGGTGACGGGTATGTGGGTGGTGTACCGGATGGGAAAAAAGTTTGGAATGAAGTAAAGAATGGGAACCTCGATGTTGTATGGAAAGTATGGGTGCCTTGGTATAATTTACATAAAACGTATGCCGGATTAAGGGATGCCTGGCTATATGGGGGCAACGAAGAAGCACGAGGAATGTTTCTTGATTTGTGTGACTGGGGACTGACTGTCATTGCTCCCCTCAGCGATGAACAAATGGAGCAAATGCTTGCCAATGAATTTGGAGGTATGGATGAAGTGTATGCAGATGCTTATCAAATGACGAAAGATGGAAAATACCTGGATGCAGCCAAGCGCTTTTCCCATAAATGGCTATTTGACAGTATGGCAGCCCATGTCGATAATCTGGACAATAAACATGCTAATACACAAATCCCCAAAGTAGTAGGTTATGCGCGGATAGCCGAAGCAGGGAAAGATGAAAAATATGCCGATGCAGCCACTTACTTTTGGGATAGGGTTGTGAATTATCGCTCTTTGTCTTTGGGAGGGAATAGTCGCCGCGAGCATTTTGCTCCTGCCGATGATTGTATAAGTTATATGGAAGACCGGGAAGGACCGGAGTCATGCAACACAAACAACATGCTTAAATTAACAGAAGATTTGTTCCGAATGCAGCCTTCTGCCCGATATGCCGATTTCTATGAGCGGGCTATGTTCAATCATATTCTGTCCACCCAGCATCCCGAGCATGGAGGCTATGTTTATTTCACTCCGGTACGTCCGGAACATTATCGCGTCTATTCATCGCCCAACAATGCCATGTGGTGCTGTGTGGGAACGGGAATGGAGAATCATGGAAAGTACGGGGAATTTATTTATAGCCATGCCCATGACTCTCTGTTCGTCAATTTGTTTGTAGCATCAGAATTAAAATGGAAAGAGAAAGGCGTGACTTTAGTGCAACAAACCGGTTTTCCCGACGAGGAAAGCAGTAAACTAACTATAAAGACAGACTCTTCGGTTCGCTTCCAATTATTAGTACGACATCCGAGCTGGGCATCTACGGGCTTTAAAGTGTTGTGCAATGGCAAGAATTATGCCATGTCTTCCGCTTCTTCCTCTTATATTTTTATCGACAGAGAGTGGCAGAATGGAGATACCGTAGAAATTGAAATGCCCATGAAAGTGACTATTGAAGAATTACCTAATGTTCCTGATTATATCTCTATCCTTCGCGGTCCTATTCTGTTAGGGGCAAAGATGGGGCAGGAAAATTTGGAGGGATTGATTGCTGATGACAGCCGTTGGGGACATATTGCTTCCGGACCGTTGGTTTCTGTATTTGATACACCATTGATTATTGGTGAACGAAAAGAGATACAAGCCAGGTTGGGTAACATACAACCGGTTTCAGGGAAATCTTTCTGTTATACTGTTCCCGGGTTATTCAAAGAAGAGAAATATAAGAATCTGGTACTTGAGCCTTTTTTCAGAATACATGATAGTCGGTATATGATGTATTGGCTCTCTATGACTGAGAAGGAATATGCTGTCTATCAGGAGGACGTAAAGAAAGAAGAGCACCGCAAACTTCTTTTAGACCAACGCACCATAGATGCTGTAGGCGTTGGAGAGCAGCAACCGGAAGTAGACCATGCCATGAAGTATGAACAGTCGTCTGCCGGCTACTTTGAAGGAGAGGCATGGCGTGATGCACGCAATGGCGGCTATTTTGAGTATAGACTGGATACGAAGGGCCGGACGGATTTGTCACTGATGGTGCGTTATTGGGGTAATGAAACGGAGAACCGTACTTTTGACATCTTGATTGGCGGCGAACTACTGGCAGAAGAAAATACGGTGAATAAATGGAACCGCAAGGAATTTGTGAATGTGGAATACCCTGTTCCATCCGCTATGACGCAGGGTAAGGAGTCTGTTACCGTTACTTTCCGCAGCAGACCCGGTCATATTGCCGGAGGTATATTCTATATCCGCCTATTAACAAATCTATAATACATAAAAACATGAAAAAGATTCTTTTTTCGCTTTTGCTCCTATCCTCGATGGGATATGGAACGGCTTATTCGCAACAGCCGGTATCGGCAGATACAACAACAGTATTCACCAATCCGGTTCTTTGGGCAGATGTTCCCGACCCTGACGTCATCAGGGTAAACGATGACTTTTATCTGATGAGTACGACTATGCATCTGATGCCCGGTGCTCCCATGATGCACTCAAGGGATTTGGTAAACTGGGAAACCGTCAGCTATGTATTTGATAAACTTACTGATACGCCCAACTATGATTTGAAGGACGGCACCGTTTATGGACGCGGCCAATGGGCTACTTCCATCCGCTACCACGATGGCAGATACTATGCTTTGTTTTCTCCTAATGATGTTCCTTATCGTTCTTATATCTATTCGACGGAGAACCCGGCAGGAAAATGGGAATTGCTGTCCCGGACGGAGCACTTCCATGATTCATCCCTTTTCTTTGATGACGACGGGAGAGTATATGTCTTCTACGGCACCGGTTCGCTCCGAGAGTTGAAGTCCGACCTTTCGGGAGTAAAGGAAGGCGGGGTGGATATGCGCATATTTGAGCCTGAACCCGATGAAACCGGATTGCTGGAAGGCAGCCGGGCCATTAAATATAAAGGAAAATATTATCTGCTGATGATTTCCTGGCCCAAAGATGGAAAACGGAGGCAAGTGTGCTACCGGGCAGACAAGATTACCGGACCTTATGAAAAGAAAGTTATTCTGGAGGATGATTTCGATGGCTTTGGCTATGTAGGGCAAGGCTGCATTGTAGACGATGCAAAAGGAAACTGGTATGGAGTCGTCTTTCAAGACCGTGGCGGTGTGGGGCGCGTACTTACATTGATGCCTTGCCGATGGGAAGATGGCTGGCCGATGTTGGGAGATAAGGACGGACGTGTGCCGAAAGTGATGGAGAAACCCGTACAAGGCTATCCGGCGATTCCATTGGTGGTAAGTGATGATTTTAGCGGTAAAGAGTTGAAGATAAACTGGCAATGGAACCATAATCCGGTAAATGATGCATGGTCGCTCGCTGAACGTTCCGGCTACTTGCGTCTGAAAACCAGCCGGGTGGTTGATAATCTGTATGCCGCGCCCAACACGCTGACCCAGCGTATGGAAGGCCCGCAATGCACCGGAACGGTGGCATTGGACCTTTCCCGGATGAAGGATGGCGACATTTCAGGTTTCTGTGCCTTCAACGGGCATTCCGGTTTGCTGTCGGTCATCGCTGATGGAGATAAGAAGTACCTCGCTATGTCAACCAATGTAGTGAACTTGCGCGATTCCGATAAAGCTATTACAAAAGTAGAAACCGATGAAAAGGAACGGGTGGAATTGATGCAGGATATCGTTTATCTGCGCATTGATTCTGATTTCCGCCTCGGCCGGGACATGGCAGCTTTTTATTATAGTCTCGACAACAAGACATGGAATAAGATAGGGACAGACTTCAAGATGATATTCGACTATACAAGGCTCTTTATGGGAACTAAGTTTGCTATCTTCAATTATGCCACAAAGGCAGTAGGCGGATATGTAGATGTGGACTTCTTCGAATATAAAACGGACGTTTGCCATGCGCAAAATCCCATTGTCCAGACCTGGTGCACACCTGACCCGGCTCCAATGGTTTATAAAGATTCGGTTTATGTTTACACCGGACATGATGAGGACGGTTCGGACTGGTTCCACATGAATGAATGGCGTGTCTATTCCACAGCCGATATGGCGAACTGGACGGACCATGGCTCGCCACTTGCATTAGAAGATTTCAAGTGGGCTTCTAAAGAAGCATGGGCCTCGCAATGCATTGAGCGCAACGGTAAATTCTATTGGTACATTTGTGCGCAGGAAGAAGAAAGTCAGAATATGGCTATCGGCGTTGCTGTCGGTGATACTCCGACGGGACCGTTCCACGATGCGCTTGGCCGACCTTTGGTAAAAGGAGGATGGGGTTATATTGACCCTACCGTTTGGGTTGATGAGGATGGACAAGCCTATCTTTATTGGGGAAATCCCGGTGTATTCTATGTAAAGCTGAACGAAGACATGATTTCTTATAGCGGCGACGTGGTAGAGATTGAGCAGAATGAAGCTAACTTCGGAGGTCCTAAAGATTTGCCGGAAGGAAAGACAAAGGACGATTATAAAGATTTGTATGAAGAAGGCCCCTGGTTTTACAAACGTGGAGGCAAGTATTATCTGCTTTATGCTGCCGGAGGAGTTCCCGAACACATTTCTTATTCTATGAGCGACAGTCCCACCGGCCCGTGGAAATATATGGGAAATATTATGCCCCTGCAAGACACCGGCGCCTTTACCAATCATTGTGGCGTGATTGATTTTAAAGGGAATTCCTATTTCTTTTATCATACGGGTAAGTTGCCGAATGGAGGTGGATTCAACCGCTCCACCGCGGTAGAACAGTTTACGTACAACCCGAATGGGACTTTTCCTATTATCAATATGACCCAGGAAGGAGTCTCTCCGGTCGGAACGTTTAATCCGTATCGCCGTGTGGAGGCAGAAACAATGGCCTTTTCCAAAGGCGTGAAATCAGAACCTAACGACGAGACCGGTCTCTATATTTCGGAGATCCATAACGACGATTATATAAAAGTATGTGCTGTTGATTTTGGAAAACAATCACCCAAATCCTTCACGGCATCTGTTGCAAGTGCGCTACGTGGCGGCTTTATTGAAGTTCGTACTGATAGTGTCAACGGCAAATTGCTGACCACACTTTCCGTCTCGCATACCGGCGGATGGGAATGTTGGAATACCCTGACTGTTCCTGTTACGGAATCTGTCGCAGGCTTGCACGATCTCTACTTCGTATTCAAAGGAAGAATCGGTTGCAAACTGTTCAACCTGGATTGGTGGGCATTCGAAAAATAGATTACTTTATTACGCTTTGAAGGTTTGAACCGTACTATGCACCGAGCTGAATCATGCAGAGTACGGAGTTTAATTATACTGAGTATTGGACTCATCTTATATTAAAAGGCTTTCATTCTATAATTAAAAGGCTTATAATTATAGAATGAAAGCCTTTTAATTATATCTCAGTCGTAACCTCATCCTGACTGCTTCTGGCATTGTGCTATACTCTTGTTATTCCAGAGTTTTGTTCCCGTACGAAACCTCAGTATGTGTGTGATAACTATTTGATTATTAGATTGTAATTGGCATGACGTAACATGAATAGAGATTCATGTTACGTTGGAAATAAAAGATGTAACCTCTTTAGAGATGCGTGTATCATGATTCTGAAGATAAATAATTGGGGACCGCTACATTTGCAATGGAAAGTCCACTCTGAACCGGAAAGATATATTATGAAAAACACTTTCCTTGATTGTGGCTTAGACACCGAAGAGAAATGATTGATTTATTAATATTCGAAGCATAATGAAGAAACAACATCCTTTTGCACTTTTGCCCATTCTACTTTTTATATCTCTGGGCATTTCTACTGCCTCATGCAGTTCAAAAAAAGAACCTCAGCTTCCTCTTATTGGAAAGTCTGTAGCACTCTTTGACAACTTTACTTATAGAGGTGAAGATGATTTTTATACCACTAATCCTCTGCCTGGCGAGGATTACTTCTATAATCCTATCTTGCCGGGCTGGTACTCCGATCCCAGCATCTGTAGCAATGGAGAAGGAGATTACTTCTTGGCAACGTCCACTTTTACTTACTTCCCGGGCGTACCTCTTTTCCATAGTCGGGACTTGGTGAACTGGAAGCAGATAGGCCATATCCTGGACCGCCCCTCGCAATTGGTCAATATGGAAGGGCAGGGGGTAAGCGGCGGCATTTTCGCTCCGGCCATTTCTTACAACTCCCACAACAAGACTTATTATATGATAACCACCAATGTGGGAGCGGGAAACTTTTTCGTAAAGACACAAGATCCTTTCGGGAAATGGTCCGACCCCATCATGCTGCCCGAAGTGCAAGGCATTGACCCGTCTTTCTTCTTCGACGAAGACGGAAAAGCATACATTGTCAATAACGACGATGCGCCGGACAACAAACCGGAATATGACGGACATCGTACCATCCGCATACAGGAATTTGATGTGAATACGGATAAAACGGTCGGACCGCGTAGGATATTGGTAAATAAAGGTGCCCGCCCCGAGGACAAACCTATTTGGATTGAAGGGCCGCACATGTACAAAATCAATGGGAAATATTTCCTGATGTCTGCCGAAGGTGGAACCGGCGAATGGCATTCGGAAGTAATCTTCCGTGGTGACTCTCCGACGGGCAAATTCACTCCGTGGAAGAACAACCCCATTCTGACACAAAGGCAACTGGAAGCGGAACGCACCAATCCGGTGACTTGTGCCGGGCATGCCGACTTGATTCAAGCGAAGGAAGGTGACTGGTGGGCAGTCTTTCTGGCGTGTCGTCCCATCAACAACAAGTTTGAGAATTTGGGTCGCGAGACTTTTCTAATGCCTGTGAAATGGAGCGAAGACGGTTTCCCGTATATGACGCAGGGAAATGACGTGGTGCCCATGATTGAAAAACGTGAAGGAGTAAAACGCGATACGACTGTGACATTCGGCAACTTTGAAGAGAATGAGACTTTTGACGGCACAGCTTTGGGCATGACTTGGATGACGCTACGGACTCCGGCAACCGGCTTGTATTCATTGACCGAAACTCCGGGATATCTTACCTTGAAATGTGCGGATGCGAGTACGGCGGAAAAGACGACTCCCGCTTTTGTCTGCCGTCGTATACAGCACCATAAGTTTGAGTGCAGTTTCCGAATGCTGTTCGACCCTGCCGATGACAAAGAAGCTGCCGGCCTTCTTTTATTTAAAGATGAAACGCATCAGTATTTCCTTGCAGTCAGCAAAAAAGGGGACGGCAAATGCATCTCTCTTCTACAGATAGGCGATGCTGAAAGCAAGACGATAGAAAGTCAGCAGATAGAGAATGACGTGAAGGCAATAGACTTGAAAGTAGTGTCGAGAGGGACCTACTATGACTTCTATTATTCGGTAAAAGAGGACCAATGGAACCTGTTGTGCAAAAATGTTGAGGCCAGTTATCTATCGACATCTACAGCTGGGGGATTTACGGGAACTACTATCGGTATGTACGCCACTACAAAGAACATAAATTAACCTTAAATGATAACATTATGAAGTATAAGTATGATGACGGTTAGCTTCGGCCGGCTTCTCCGGGTGGGAAGCGAATAGAGTAAACGAGAAAATATTAAATCTAAAACTAAGTAATAAATGAAAAATGTAAAGAAACAATTCCGAACGATTCCTTACTTGCTTTTGTGTATGTTGCTGAGTTGTGTTACGGTTCATGCACAAAATACAATAACGGTGAAGGGGTCCGTGGTCGACAGTAAGGGGGAAACCATTATTGGAGTCAATGTAACACTGAAAGGAAACAATTCAATAGGTACGATTACAGATATGGACGGAAACTTTGTATTGTCCGTCCCAAATAACAATTCAGTGTTGGTCGTTTCATACATTGGTATGAAAACAAAGGAGATAAAGGTAACAGGAAATAAACTGCTGAAAATTACCTTGGAAGATGATGCCGAGCTATTGGACGAAGTCGTTGTAGTGGGCTATGGACAGCAAAAGAAAGCCAGTGTGGTAGGTTCTATTACACAGACCACGGGTAAAGTGCTAGAACGTGCCGGTGGTGTGGCAGATATTGGTGCGGCGCTGACCGGTAATCTTCCGGGCGTGGTGACTACTTCCAGTACCGGTATGCCGGGCGAGGAAGACCCTAAAATTGTGATTCGTGGTGTCAGCTCATGGAACAACAGCGACCCGTTGGTTCTGGTAGATGGCATTGAGCGTCCGATGAACAGTGTCGATATCAGTTCCGTACAGTCCATCTCTGTTTTGAAAGATGCTTCTGCAACGGCGGTGTATGGTGTGAAGGGTGCGAACGGCGTTATTCTGATTACTACCAAGCGCGGAAGCGATGGAAAAGCCCGGATAGAAGTCGGCTTCAACGCTACGGCAAAAGTGGTATCCCAATTGCCGCGTTCCCTGGGTTCGGCGGATGCTTTGTATGTACGCAACCAGGCTATTGAGAATGAGCTGGGGCTTAATCCGGAATCCTGGGGCAATATTACTTCAGCCGAGGTTATGGATAAATATCGTAATCCGGCCGATCTGGCTGAGGCCGAACGCTATCCGAATGTAGACTGGCAGAAGGCTTTGTTCAAGGATTATGCAATGGCCTACAACGCCAATATCAATATATCAGGTGGTACGAAATTCGTCAAGTATTTCACGTCAATCGATTTCCAGAACGAGGGGGACTTGTTCCGTGAATATGATAACGGCCGCGGCTACACTACCGGATATGGCTATAACCGTATCAATGTCCGCAGCAACCTGGACTTCACGCTGACAAAGACTACGCTGTTGAAGGCCAATATTGCCGGTTCGCACGGGTTGAAGCAGCAGCCCTGGGATGTCAATGACAATTCATACGCTGCATCCCAATTGTGGCAGGCAGCTTATAGTGCTCCTTCTGATATCTTTCTGCCCGTTTATTCGGATGGTTCCTGGGGATATTATCCCAATAATGAGCAGGGTGCTCCCAACTCGGCCATGAACCTGGCATTGAGCGGCGCCGAGAAGAAGACGACTACCCGCATTAATACGGACTTTACGCTGGAGCAAGATTTAGGCTTCCTGCTGAAAGGCTTGAAAGCCAGCGCCACCGTTTCATGGGACAACGTATTTGTCGAAGTGAAACGTGGTATAGACGACTCGAACAACGGGCCTCAGAAGAAATGGATCAATCCCGAAACCGGAGAAGTGCAGTATAAGAACGATCAGAACTCCAATAATAACTTTGACTTTAACGAGGGCATCAAATGGGGTAATAAAGGTGGCGAAATAGACAATAACCAGACGCAGCGCAACCTCTTCTACCAGGCACAACTGAACTGGGCAGGTACATTCGGCAAGCACTCAGTTTCTGCTATGGGAGTGTTCAACCGCACGGAACGTGCTACCGGAAGTGAATTCACCCATTATCGTGAGGACTGGGCTTTCCGTACTACGTACGATTATGCCGGCCGTTACTTTCTGGAATATAACGGTGCATACAACGGTTCCGAGAAATTCAGTGCGGACAACCGCTTTGCATTCTTCAACTCAGGCGCTTTGGGCTGGATGGTCAGTGAGGAGAAGTTCTTCAAGCCTCTCAAGAAGTATGTGGATATGTTGAAGTTCAGATACTCGTATGGCGAAATTGGTGACGACAATGTGGGTGACCGCTGGTTGTATGCCACTCAATGGGCATACGGCGAAGGAGACAACGGCAGTATCGCCAAGATGGGGCCTAAGGGTGAAAACAGCCCTTATGTATGGTATCGCGAATCATCCGTAGGTAATCCCGACGTGCATTGGGAGAAAGCAATCAAGCAGAATCTGGGTGTAGATTATTCATTCTTCGATGGCCTGGTTGCCGGTAGCCTGGAATTCTTCCATGAAAAGCGTTCCGATATTCTGGTAGCCGGCGGTAGCCGCTCCGTTCCGTCCTATTTCGGGGCAACTCCTGCTACAGCCAATTTGGGCAGGGTACGCACCAAAGGTTATGAACTGGAAATGCGTCTGAATAAAACGTTCCGCAATGGTCTGCGCTTGTGGGGGAATTTCAGTATGACTCATGCCGAGAATAAAGTATTGCAGTATGACGATGCCCAATTCCTGCCCGACTATCAGAAAACAGCCGGTTATGCCATTGGCCAGGATCATTCTTACATTGACAACGGCTATGCCAATACCTGGGATGAGGTAATTGGCATGACGCAACACGACACGAATGACAACCAGAAATTGCCGGGACAATATGTCATTGTCGACTTCAATGGCGACGGTGTGATTGACTCCAACGATAATGCACCTTATGGTTATACAGGAACTCCGCAGAATACTTACAATGCGACTGTAGGTTTTGAATGGAAAGGTTTCAGTGCTTTTCTTCAGTTCTATGGTGTAACCAATGTAGATCGTTACGTAAGCTTTATCTCTTTGAGCGGACACTTGGATACCGTCTTCGACGAAGGTTCCTATTGGACAAAAGATAATACGGGAGCAGATGCCCCGATGCCCCGATGGAATTCTACGCCGAGCTACTACGAAGGTACGCGCTATCATTACGACGGTTCTTATATCCGCCTGAAGAATGCGGAAGTTGCTTATACTTTCACTGACGGATGGATTAAGAAGCTCGGACTCTCCAATTTCAAGATTTATCTGAATGGTAACAACCTCTGGGTATGGTCACGTATGCCGGACGACCGTGAGTCTAATTTTGCAGGTACAGGCCTGGCTTCTCAGGGAGCTTATCCTACTTTGAAGCGTTTCAACTTAGGCATTAAATTCAATCTTTAATTCAAGTATCATGATTAAACAATATATACATAAATACGTATGGGGCGGACTGGCTGCCTTGCTGCTTCTGGGCACGGCTTCCTGTTCCGACTATCTGGACAAGGCACCCGAATCTGAAGTCTCGGATAAGGACGCTTTCAAGAACTTTACCAATTTCCAGGGCTTTACAGAAGAGCTTTATTATTGCATTCCCGACTTTGCCAAAGGATATTGGACCAATTCCTGGAACTGGGGTGAGGATGAACTTATGAATGTGGGTACGAACTATCACATGTGCTACAAGATAGACCAGGGCGATTTCTGGGGTTGGCAGTCAGACTTTGACGGTTGGCAGAGTGGCTGGATGGACCGGCGTGATAATACTACGACTGATAATGACCGCTTCCATAAATCATTATGGCCTCTGGCATGGTATGGCATCCGGAAGTGCAACATGGGATTGGAAAGCATGCCTCTGATGACCGATGCTACCGAAGAAGAGCGTACATTGGTCGAAGGCCAGCTCTATTTCTTCCGTGGCTGGTTTCACTTCGAACTGATGCAGTTCTTTGGTGGGCTGCCTTATATCGATTATGTACTTCCTTCTGGCGAAACGCTGACTTTGCCCCGTTTGAGTTATCAGGAATGTGCCGAGAAAGCCGCTGCCGATTTTCGGAAGGCTGCCGACCTGCTTCCTGTCAATTGGGATGATACCAAGGTGGGAAAGAACACGCTGGGTAAGAATCAGCTGCGTATCAACAAGATTATGGCGCTTGGCTATCTGGGAAAAGATTTGTTGTGGGCAGGCAGCCCGCTGATGAATTATGAATCTCAAGGTAGCAAGAGTTACAATAAGGACTACTGCAAACGGGCAGCCGAAGCCTTCGGCGAATTGCTGACATTGGTAGAAAGTGGTCGGACACAGTATTCATTGGTTGATTTTGAACATTATTCCGATTTGTTCTATACGGTCAATCAGGATGCATTGATGCCCGGATCTACCGAAGCCATCTTCCGGGGACCTTCTTACGACCCTTGGCAAAATTCATGCTTCGGACTGGCCAAACAGTTCGGTACAAGAACCATAACGGGCGAAGGAGATGTATTTACATTGCCTACTGCCAACTATGTGAATTATTATGGTATGTCCAATGGCCTGCCGCTGAACGATCCGGCTTCGGGCTTTGACAAGTCGCATCCATGGAAAGACCGTGACCCTCGTTTCTATCATGACATCGTTTATGACGGAGTAAAAGTAATGGAAAAGGCGGATACCTATGCCGAATTGTATACCAACAGTCCGATGCGAGATGTCATAACAGGTAGCCGCACGGGATATCTGCTGTATAAATTCATTCCTGTCACGATGAATGGAATAGACAAAGGGTGGGATTGGAGTCCCCAACTCCATATCCATTTGAGCTGGATGCGTCTGGCGGATATCTATCTGATGTATGCCGAGTCTGCGGCAAATGCTTCCGAATCAGCCACGGGCAAATCATCCAATTGTTCGCTCACAGCAGTCGATGCAGTTAACAGAATCCGCAACCGTGCCGGGGTGGAGGATGTGAACAGCAAATTTACCGGAACACTGGACGGCTTTATGGGTGAGCTTCGTCGTGAGCGTGCCGTGGAACTGTCTTATGAAGGGCATCGCTTTACGGACTTGCGTCGCTGGTTGCTGCTGACGGAATATCCCTATACCGTCAAGACTTCCCAGGAATTTATCCGTTCCGGTGAGTTCGATGCTAATAATCCTCAGGAGAATGCAGTAAGCGGTTTTACCGAAGAAGTGATTCTTACCCGCAATTTCACCGAGAAGCATTATTGGTTGCCTCTGAAGAAGTCGGATACAAGCCTTTATCCGGAATTTGGGCAGAATCCCGGTTGGTAACAAGGTTAATACGTAGTTTAATAAAATGAAAGAACAATGAAACATATACATATAAAGATCGTTTTGAGTGCCATGGCTTTTATGCCCTTGGGACTGATGGCACAGGAGGGCGCAACGGAAATTGTTGCAGACTCTTTGACGGCCGATAAAGTCAACGTGGCTTTCCGAACGGTGGATCAGAAAGACTTGTTGGGAGGTGTTTCTGTAGTGGACATGAACCGGCTGACAGACAAGAATTATTCTACTAATAGCTTGGACAATATGCAAGCCTTCGTAAGTGGTTATAGCGGTCAGTTATGGAACATGGGCGACGCTTTGGTTCTGGTGGACGGGGTGCCTCGTGCAGCCAACAATGTGATGCCGACAGAAATAGAACAGATTACTTTCCTGAAAAGTGCAGCAGCTGTTACATTGTATGGCAGCCGTGCAGCGAAGGGAGCTATTCTTATTACTACCAAACGCGGACGCGGTGATGAACTTCAGGTGAGTGTGCGAGGTAATGCCAGCCTGATAGTACCGAAGAGCTATCCGAAGTATTTGGGATCAGCCGAATACATGACGCTTTACAACGAAGCGCGTACCAACGACGGACTGGCGCCTACTTACAGTACCGAAACCATTTATAATACTTCTACCGGACAGAATCCTTACCGTTATCCTGACGTTAACTTTTTCTCTTCCGACTATCTGAAGAAGGCCTATAACCGATATGATGCCACAGCCGAGTTTTCGGGTGGCGGCAAGTATGCGCACTTTTATACCAATATCGGTTTTTATAACGAAGGCAATCTGGTAAACTTCGGAGAAGGGAAGGACAATCATATCAACCGACTGAATATCCGCGGTAATGTGGACTTACGCCTGAATGACTGGGTGAGTGGCTGGGTAAATGCCAATGCCACTTTCTATGATTCGCGCAATGATAATGCCGATTATTGGGGAAGTTCCTCTACGCTTCGTCCCAACCGTGTGTCTCCGCTGGTTCCTGTCAGCTATGTGGAGGAAAATGATGTGAACTCCTGGACATTGATTAACAATAGCAATTATCTGATTGATGGCAAATACCTGCTGGGCGGTACACAGCTGGATTCTACCAACCCGTTTGCCGGAATGTATGCAGGTGGTTACAATAAGTGGACTTCCCGTCAGTTTCAGTTCGATGCCGGTATCAATCTGGCACTCGACAAGGTGTTGAAAGGACTTTCGTTCCGCACGCAGTTTGCCGTGGACTATGCTACCAGCTATACAACGGCTATCAATAAGAACTATGCTACTTATGAGGCTACCTGGAATAACTATATGGGCAAGGACTTGATTACGTCCCTGACGAAATATAATAAGGATAGCAATACAGGTACACAGGATGTATCGGGCAGTGCTGAAACACAGACTATCATGTTCTCCGGTCAGTTCAATTACAACCGCACGTTCAACCGCGACCATAATGTATCGGCTGTTTTGCTGGCACATGGCTATCAGCAGACTATATCCGGCACTTACCACCGCACCAGCAATGCAAACCTGGGCTTGCAGGCAGGATATAACTACAAAGGCAAGTACTATGTCGATTTCAGTGCGGCAGCCATCCATTCCGCCAAGCTGGCAGAGGGGCATCGCCAGGCATTGTCGCCTGCTCTGTCTGTGGCATGGCGCCTAAGCAAGGAAAACTTCCTGGCAGACTCACCCGTGGTGGATGACTTGAAATTGACAGCTTCCGTAGCCAGCCTGAATCAGGATTTGGATTTGACTATAACGAAGGACGATGTGGTTACAGACTATTACTTATATGATAATATATTCACATCTACAGGTACCTGGTGGGGATGGTCTGAGTCTTCCAATTCTATGCAAGCCTCTGACTCGCGCCGTGGTGGCAATGATGATTTGACTTTCGTGAAGCGCAAAGAGTTCACCGTCGGTTTGGATGCATCGTTATGGAAAGGCTTTCTGAAGCTGAATGCCAACTTCTTCACTACCAAGACCGAAGGACTGATAACAACTCCGGGCACTATATACCCCAGTTATTTCATAACTTATTGGCCGGAAACTTCTTTCCTTCCTTACATCAATTATAATGATAATCAGCGTACGGGATTCGATTTTGCCCTCAACCTGAACAAGAAACTGGGCGGTGTAGAGTGGAATTTGGGAGTGAACGGAATGTATTATACGTCCAAGAACACAAAGGTAAGTGAGAATGTAGCTTATGATTATCTGAAGACTGAAGGCCAGCCGATTGATGCCCTTTGGGGATTGCAGAGCGACGGTTTCTACAAAGACGAAGCGGACATTGCCAGCTCTGCCACATCCAGCTTTGGTGAAGTGAAACCGGGTGACATCAAATATATAGACCAGAATGGCGATGATGTCATTGACGACAAGGATAAAGTGGTATTGGGCAAATGGGGTGCACCTTTCATCATGGGTGTCAACCTGACAGCTAAATGGAAAGGACTGACCGTCTTTGCCGCACTGACCGCTAACTTTGGCGGCAAGGGAATGAAGAACAATACCTATATGTGGGTTTATGGTGACCGCAAATATTCGGAAGTAGTCCGTGGTCGCTGGACACCGGAGACTGCTGCCATAGCCACTTATCCGCGACTGACCACACAGAGCGGCGACCATAATTTCCGTGATTCGGACTTCTGGCTTTACAGCACCGACCGGATAGATTTGGGTAAAGTGCAAGTGACCTATGACTTGCCGGAGAGCATACTGAAAGGTTCCTTCATCAAGGGCTTGGCCGTCTACGTCAGCGGGGCTAACCTGCTTACAATCTCCGGTGAACGCAAGTATATGGAGATGAATGTGGGAAGTGCTCCCCAGTGCCGTACTTATAATCTGGGATTGAAGGCACAATTCTAAGGGAACAAACTAACTAAATACAGAATTAGTCATGAAAAATATAATAAAGATAATAGCTCTTGCTTCTTTGCTGACAGGTTGTGATGACCTCTTTGAACCTGCCATCGAGAACAATTTGGGTTTGGAGTATATGTATGAGAATGCGGACTATGCCGACGGAGTACTAGGAAATGCCTATACGCGTATTCCCTCTGATTCCTATTCATTCAATGATGTGGCTACGGACGATGCAGTCATCAATGATGTAACTAACGGTTACCGTAAGATGGCTTCCGGAACGTGGAGGGCGGACAACAACCCTACGGAACGCTGGCAGAATTGTCGGGCAGCCATCCAGTATCTGAACCTCTTCCTGGCCAATGCTGATAAAGTGCATTGGGCAAACGATGAACTTGTATCCGGCATGTTCAATGACCGGGAGAAAGGAGAGGCTTATGCCTTGCGTGCCATGTATATGTATTATTTGCTCCAGGCTCATGGCGGATGGAGTGCGGACGGCCGGTTGCTGGGTATTCCTATAATCACCGAACCGGAAGATGCAAATTCCGATTTCAATGTTCCACGAGCTTCTTTTGACGATTGCATGAAAGCTATTTATGATGATATTGAAAAGGCATTGAGCCTGCTCCCGACTGACTATGCCAATATCAACAGTGATGCAGAAGTGCCCTCCAAGTATAAGAATGAGGGAGTGACCAGAGTACAGTACAATCGTGTGTTTGGCAAGACTTTCATCGGACGTATTTCCGGCCGTATCGCTGAGGCCATCCGTTCGCAAGCCGCGCTCCTGGCTGCCAGCCCAGCTTTTGCTGAGGGCACTAGCACCTCGTGGGAGGATGCCGCCAATTATGCTGCCACGGTGCTGGACCGCATCAATGGAGTCAGCGGTCTGGATGCTACCGGCGGTACTTGGTATTGCAATACTAATGATATTCAGAACATCGTCACAGCCGGTGAATCCCCCGCCGAGATATTATGGCGCGGTACGAAGAGCTCTTCCAATAGTTTGGAAGCAGACAGTTATCCGCCTTCCATTTATGGCAAAGGACGCATTAATCCGACACAGAACTTGGTGGATGCTTTCCCAATGGCCAACGGATATCCTGTCTCAGAGGCTGAGGCAGACTTCGACAAGAGCAATCCGTATGCAAACCGTGATCCGCGCCTGGGGCAATATATCTTGTATGACGGAGCCACAGCTGGTGTCAACAACGACGTGATTCATACGGCTTCCGACTATACGGCCAATGACAACAGTCAGAAAGACGCGCTGAATAACGAAGAAGGATATTCCACCCGTACGGGTTATTACATGCGAAAGCTGTTGCGCCAGGACATCAACCTCGATCCGAATGTAAACAGTGAGCAGGAACACTATCAGGCACGTATCCGCTATACGGAAATATTCCTGAACTATGCCGAGGCTGCCAATGAAGCATTTGGTCCTACGGGTAGGGGAACCCATAGCTACTCAGCCTACGATGTTATCAAAGCCATCCGTAACCGTGCCGGTATAGGCACCGATAATGGCGATGCCTACTTGGAATCCATCAAGAACGACAAGGAGAAGATGCGAGAACTAATTCGTAACGAACGCCGTCTGGAACTTTGTTTTGAAGGTTTCCGCTTTTGGGACTTGCGCCGCTGGAAAGCCGACCTGACCGAAAAGGCATACGGCGTGAGCATCACGGGAAGTTCTTCCAAAACCTACGAACAGATTGAGGTAGACAACCGCAATTATAAGGACTATATGTATTACGGCCCGGTACCTTACAGCGAAGTTCTGAAGTTCGATGCCCTGGAGCAGAACAAGGGATGGTAAAATGAAGTATGTACAACTTAAATAAGATAAGATAATGAAAAAGAATATATTGGCTTTGATGGTGCTTGCCGCACTGTTTGCCTCATGCGAAAACTCTGATTGGGACTTTCCCGATTACGGCAAGACAAGTGTCTATTTTGCCAAACAGACCCCGATACGTACCATCACATTGGGAACAGATACCTATGATACTACGCTGGATAATGAACATAAATGTCAGATAATGGCTGCTATGGGTGGAGTGTATGAAAATGAAACCAACCGTATCATTGACTTCAAGGTGGATAATTCACTTTGCGACGGCCTGACTTATGAAGACGGCAGGGAAGTGCTTCCGATGCCATCAGAGTATTATACGCTGGCATCCAATCAGATTATTATCCCGAAAGGCCGGGTACTGGGCGGTGTGGAAGTGCAGTTGAATGATGCTTTCTTCAATGACCCCAAATCCATTGTGGCGAATTATGTCATTCCTTTGCAGATGACCGGCGTGGAGAATGCCGACACGATATTGGAAAGCAAGAACTATATCCTTTACGCCCTGAAGTACAAGAATAAATGGGATGGTTACTGGCTGAGCCGCGGTACGGATGTAATTGATGACAACGGCACCGTCACTACAGAGGAACGCAAAGGTGAATATATTGAAGATGATGAAGTGCGCACACTCTCCACTTCGGCCTACAAGCAGGTGATTTATCCGCTGTCTACGGTGGTACAGGTGTACAAGGATAACGGACTGTTGGGAACTGAAACCCTGAACTGTGATTTGCTGCTCACGTTCGATGATAATGATAACTGCATCATAACCAGTGCTACCGAAGGCTACACAGTAAGCGGAAGCGGCAAATGGACCCAGGAAGGTGCCAAGAAGGCCTGGGGTGACAAAGACAGGGATTTGCTGGAACTGAACTATGAAGTGATGTATTACTACCGGCAGCAAGCCGATGGCCCCACACTGTACAAAAAGTACACTTGTGATGATATGCTGGTAATGCGCGACCGTGGCAGCAAACTGGAAGAGTTTACTCCCGGAAGCAATTGATAAAACCGATTTCCAAGTAAAGACAAATATCTATGAAACAATATATAAATAAAACAATAGCAGTAATGTCTGCATCGGTCATTCTGGCCGGATGCACGGACACAGATATTGCCAAATTTGCGGTGGAAAAGCCGCAGACAATAGCAGACATGGAGTATTTGAACGAATACGATGCGCTGAAATCATACGTCGACCGTACCGCCTCTCCCAACTTCAAGTTGGGAACGGGCGCCTCGGCAGCCGATTATAATTCGAAAGGAATTGTCTACCGTCTGGTCAATGCGAATTATGACGAAATGACGGCAGGCAACGAAATGAAGTACAGTTATTGTGTGGCGGAAGACGGAACGATGGATTTCTCCACAGTTTCTTCCCTGGTAGAGAACGCACGCTCGGCAGGGGTGTCCATTTTTGGTCACACCCTCTGCTGGCACGCGCAGCAGCAGAACAAATACCTGAACGGGCTGATTGCGGACAAAAACGTGGAGCCCGATCCCAGTACTGCGAATCCGGTTTTGCATATCAATACCTCGGCAGCCAAAGAAAACCCCTGGGACTGGGAAATCTATTACGACTTGGACACTCCTCTGACCATAGGGCAGGAGTACACTATCAGTATGCGCACCAAGGCATCATCCGCCACTTCATTCCCTTTCTGGCCGGGGCTTATCGATGGGTCCGAAACCCATTATCTGCCAAGCTTTTCGGCAAGTGAGCAATGGGGCACTTCTTCCATCACTTTCACGCCAACTGCCGCTATCGAACGGTTACGGTTCTGCTTCGGGCAATTCGGAGGCGATTTGTATTTTGATGATGTGGTGCTGACCGCCACAGGTTCGGATGTAAATCTGATAAACAACAGTTCTTTCGATGAAGACGATTTGACGGGCTGGAGCAAGGCAAGCTGGGTAGACTATACTTACCGGATAGAGAGGGTTACAGCCGGAGTTTCCGGTGGATGGGAGAACTTGGTCAGCAATGCCGATTGCGAAAGCGATGATGTTTCCTGTTTCTATGCTACCGAGATAGGAGTTGGCCCCAATCCGGCAACTATCGGTGCAGCCGGAACCGGTGCCGATGGTGCAGGACATGCCATCGTGGTACATTCGGGCGATAATCCGGCAAATACTTGGGACACACAGTTCTTCGTTAAAGTTCCTTATACGTTCCAGCAGGGCGAGGCATATCGCTTCAGCATGAAGGTACGTGCCGACAAGAATGCTACCGCCGAATCTCAGGCGCATAACGAACCCGGTGGCTATCTGCACTGGGCTATGGTAGGTAGTCCCAACATTACGACAGAGTGGCAGGAATATACTAATTCGGGAGTGATTGCCGCAGAGCAGAACGGCATGAACACCATCGCATTCAACCTTGCTGTACTGCCCGAAGCCAATACCTATTACTTTGATGATATCCATTTTGAGATAGAAAAAGCGGGCGATACCGTTCCCATGACTCCGGAAGAGAAGAAAACCGTCCTGACGGAAGCTATGGAGTCCTGGATAAAGGGCATGATGGAAACCACAGGAGATTACGTCAAGAGTTGGGATGTGGTGAACGAACCCATTTCGGGAGATGACAATGATGGGGATGGTATTTACGATTTATGGTCAGTCGACCATGTATCGGCAGATGATGCCGCCAATAATTTCTACTGGCGCGACTATCTGGGCGATGAAGACCTAGTACGCCTGCCGGTGAAGTTTGCCCGTCAGTATTTTGCCGAGAACGGCGGCAGCCCGTCCGACTTGAAGTTGTTCATCAACGATTACAACCTGGAATCGGATTGGGACGACAACAAGAAACTGAAGAGCCTGATAGAATGGATCAAGCGTTGGGAAGCCGACGGTACGACGCAGATTGACGGCATCGGCTCGCAGATGCACGTTTCCTGTTTTGCCGATCCCGCCACCCAGCAGAGCAAGGAAGAGCATGTGGTGAAGATGCTGGAACTGCTGGCAGCAAGCGGTAAACTGGTGAAAATCTCCGAACTGGATATGGGATATGTGGATGCTGCCGGCAATGCAGTAAAGACAGCTGATATGACAGAGGAGCAACACAAAGCGATGTCTGATTACTATAAGTTCATTGTGAAGAAGTATTTCGAAATCATTCCTGCCAATCAGCAGTATGGTATCACGCATTGGAGTCCGACAGATGCCGGAGATGCTTCTTCTGACTGGCGTGCCGGCGAACCTATCGGCCTATGGGATAGAAACTATAACCGCAAGCATGTATATGCCGGATTTGCCGACGGTCTGGCAGGAAAAGAATAATTCAAGGTTTGAATAAATTGGTTTATTGATTTAGTTTGGGTTTATTGGATGGCAGAGTTTGTAATGAACTCTGCCATACCAATATTTTTTTTCTAAGAATCTTTTTCCCCTAAATGCTGTTCCATATAAGTGGTGGGCGATACGCCATACAATACCTTGAATGCCGTTGCAAAATTATTAGGATTTGTAAATCCCGTCAGTTCTGCCACTTCCGATACCGTATATCGTTTCTCTTCAAAAAGAATAGCTGCTTGCTTCAATCTGGCATTGCGTATAAAGTCACGGGTAGTCTGGTTGGTCAGTTCTTTCAGTTTCCGGTGCAGATGCACACGGCTGATCCCTACTTCAGTAGTAATCGTTTCTACCGTCAGATTCGGATTGCTCATATTCTCATTTATCACTTTCATGATACGCTCCATCAATTTGTCATCAGCCGACGGTGCTTCTATTTTCTTTAATTGGTCTTCTCTGATCTGCTGACCGCTGAACGTGTTGCGCAACCTTTCCCGGCTGCGAATCAGGTTCCCAACTGTTTTCCGCAATATTTCAATATTGAATGGCTTTGTGATGTATGCATCCGCACCGTTTTCCAGTCCTTCGATATTATCTTCTTCGCGTATCTTGGCGGTGAGCAGGATGACGGGGATATGGTTCAGGTTCACATTCTGCTTTATTTTGCGGCATAAGGTCAGGCCGTCCATCTCGGGCATCATTACGTCACTGATGACCAAATCGGGTGTTTTCTTGAACATCATCTCCAGTGCTTCTTTTCCGTTGCAACTCTCAACAATGTGGTAGTCGGTTGACAATTCCTGGCAAATATAGCGGCGTATTTCTTCATCGTCTTCTACTATCAGAACGCGGAATTTTGTTTTTGAATATACTTTTGCACCTTCTTTCTCGTCCGGTTCAGAGGCCATAATAACAGAAGGTATTTGAGTATGGACAGGCGTTGTTGCAGTTTCAATGTCTGTATCCATTTCTTCGGGGCGCAGATGTGCATTTCCTATCGGCAGGCGGATAATGAAACGGCAACCGGGTTGTCCCTCAGGATTGTTTTCAACATGGATGTCACCATGGTGCAGTTCCACCAGCGAACGGGTCAGATGAAGTCCGATGCCCGTACCTACACCGGAATTATTCAGATTATTATGTATCTGGTAAAAACGTTCAAAGATATGTTCTTTCTCTTTGGGGTCAATGCCGATGCCGGTGTCTGCAATCACGATTTCTGCATATTTGTGTAGAGGGCCGGATGTTTCCTTGTCTTCGCCCGTATTTAAGCAGATGTTTATTGCTCCATCTTTCGGCGTAAATTTAAAGGCATTTGAAAGCACATTGAGGATAATCTTGTCAAAGTTGCCTGTGTCGACCCACAGTTTCAGTTCATCTTTCTCTGGATGGTGAAATTGCAGGGAGAGATTCTTTTCTACAGCTTGTTCGGCAAATGTGTCGCACAGGTCGCTGATTATGCCTACGATATCTGTTTCGCGGAAAGTGAGTGTCATTTGCCCTTTATCTATTTTGCGGATATCCATCAACTGGTTTACCAGGTGCAGGATGCGTTCGGCATTACGGTAGATGGTCCGGTAAGCCCTTTGCCGTGTGCTTTCCATGTCATTGCTCATCAACTTTTGCAGTGGGCTGATGATAAGGGACATCGGGGTGCGTATCTCATGCGAGATATTTATGAAGAACTGTAATTTGGCTTCATTGATTTGTTCGGCATGGATATGTTGCAGCATTTCCTGTTTGGTGCGGTAGCGGTGGCGTACTTGCATAATGATAAGATAGATTGCTCCCAATATTATCAGGGAGTAGATTAGTTTGGCCCACCATGATGCCCACCATGCAGGGAAAATACGAATGGTGATTGCCTTTATTGCCGAATCTACCGTATAGTCCTGGGCTTTTACGCGAAAATGATAGGTGCCTGGCGCCATGTTGCTGAATGATACGCGGTTGGTACCTTTAGGAAGGCTTATCCAATGGTCGTCGTTCATGGCATAGAGGTAGGTGATGCGTTCGGGATTATTAAACTCCATGGTGGAGAATTCGATACTGAAGGCATTATCTCCGTGTGAAAGATGGAATTCTTGTGCATCAAAGACGGCTTCGTTAATGATTTTGCGCCCGCCGGACAACATACCTTTTCTTACAGGAGTATTATGCAGATAGAAATCGGTGATACGGATGCTCCATTTCTTGGCCGGATTGGTAATTTCCTGCGGATTGAAATAGGTGATTCCGTTCATCCCGCCAAACCAGAGAGTTCCTTTGGAATCTTTAAAGGAAGCGTTTTTGTTAAACTCATTTCCTTGCAATCCGTCGCTTACATAATAATTGATAAACTTCTGATTCTTCAGATGGAACTGTGAGATGCCGGCATTGGTGCTTATCCACAGGCAATCCTGGTCATCACCCTGAATGGCGTAGATGGCATTGCTGGGCAGTCCGTCGTCAGTTGTATAGGTAGTGAGGCTTGTACTTTTAGGGTCCCAACTTGATAGCCCTTCGGAAGTCCCTACCCAAATAATGCCGTTCCGGTCTTCGTAGATAGAGAGTATGATGTGATCGGCCAATATCTTATCGGATTTATAATCGGGCGTATTTAAATCGATGCAGTTCAGTCCGTCGTATGTACCGGTATAAAGTTTGTTATCTCTCGAATAAAGCAAACAACTGATCCAGTCATTTACTTGCGAATTGGTTACTTGTATTTGATATATGCGGCTATCCTTCAGGTTGTAATAGAAAAGACCGGCTCCCATTGTGGCTATCCATATCCGTTTGCTGTTATCTTCGGCAAATGCATAGACGCGCTGTACGGGGTTGCCGTCGTTGTCTGTCAAGTCTTGTATATATGTGCAGTGCCCGGTTTCTCTGTCCAGTTTTCCCATACCGTTTATGTAAGAACCCAGCCAAAGATTATGCTCCGAATCTTCGTATATATTGAAAATGATGGCGGGGACAGACCGTTTATCGTCAGTGTGCGAGTAATGTACTTTCTGCCTGCCATCTTCGGTGATGCCATAGATGCCGTCGTTGTCGGTTCCCACCCATAATGTTCCGTAGTGGTCTTTATATAAGGTCGTGATGCAACTGGCCCCAATTATGTTTTTATCTATGGATTTATATCCCAGATATCTAAAACTGTTGGCTTGCGCAGGAATCATTATTACCCCTTTCTGATAGATAGCCAACCAGATATTCCCGGCATTGTCTTTCAAGATAGAATGGACTTTCGATTGTTTGGAGTCAAAGTAGCTGTTTTCAAACGGATAATCGGATATCGTCTCTTTTTTGTTATTGTATATTTTTACCCCATTTCCGTCTGTTCCAATATAGAGTTCGTCTTGACTGCCTGAATAGAGTGTTTTGATGGGTAAATCCTGCTTGCCTTTATAAGTTATGGGGGTGAATCGGTCCTCTTTTTTATCGAGTTTATATAATCCGTTTCCCATACATGCTACATAAATGTTGCCGTATGTGTCTTCAGATATAGAACTGATAGGTGTTCCTTTATAACCGGTAGGCGCTTCTTTCCCTTTCTTGAAATAGTACGAAACACGGTTGTCGGTTCCGAACCGATAGATACCATTTTCTCCTTTTGCAATCCATAAGTTGCCGGATTTGTCTTCCATCATATAGTCTGTCATATCCATTGGGATGGGCAATTCAACAAGACGGACATATAATTCGTCTTCTTTCACCGTTACCGTACAAAGCACGTTCCCACCTATCCATAATTCTCCGTTTTTCCGTTCCAGAATGGTGGTGATATTGCTGTTCAATGCTTTTTCGTTTTCTTCTTTGGCACGTGGGCTGAAACTGTCGGTAGCCGGATTATACATCTGAAGTCCATTGTATGTACCGACAAACAGACGCCCCTTACTGTCTTCAAACAAAGCTCGGACATAGTTATGACATAATGAATGTTCATTATTGGGATCATGTTTGTAGATGGTAAACTTGGAACCGTCGTATCGGTTCAGGCCGTCTTCTGTGGCAATCCATATAAAGCCGTTCCGGTCTTGATATATCATATTAATCAAACTGCTGGATAGTTCCCTGTCAGTAGTAAACAATTTACAAGATTGTCCGTATCCCATTAAGGATAGAAATAAAAAAAGGATGGTTATTGTATTTTTCATGATTGTTGTGCTCTTCATAGCTGATATTATTGTTTTTCTTCCTTTGCAAAATTAATCAAAACATGAAAAATCCCAATATAGAATCATGATTAATTTAAAAGAAATAGACAGATTAACGGTGGTGGGTTGCCTGTGTCTGATTGGAGTATGAAATGAAATTCTTTGAATAATAGAGGGTGATAAATATGTTGAAGGAAGAGTGTCCTGCTTGATAATAAAGCAGGGGCTCTTCCTTTTTGTGTTTAGCAGATTAACTCACTGCTATTTTATCGGCAACTGAATCTCCGTCAGCCATTCATCCACATTTTCTTTGTTCCAAACGCCATCGATGTAACAGAAACGGGGGCGGTCGGCTATTTCATAGCCGTTGGCTTCGGCATAAGCATAGAGTTCTGCAAAAGTTTCCGGCATCCGTTCGTAGGCGCCGTAGTGACTGACGCAAAGGGCAACGGGGACTTCGGGCAATTCTTTGAACTTTATTAAATCGGAATCTTCCTTGCGTTCGGCCACGGCTTCGAAATACTCGATGTCGATGTCGACTCCATATTCATCATTGTACTCTACGGTAAAGCAATATTCAGGTCGGGGACACTGGCAACCCAAACGGTGCATCTCCGGGCCGATAATGTTGGGGCAGAGTTCGAACAAGTCTTGGTACGAGTTAATCTTGCGACGATGCGTGGCAAAAACTCTTGCGGGAAGCGATTTCTCAAATACTTTTTCCATAATGATTTCTTGTTTGCGGAGTTTGTTTCCCAGCTTTTCAAGTTCAGTTTGCCGCCATGTCAGGTTGTCCATTTCCTGCTTACACCGCTCGATTTTCTCTTGAATCAGTTCTGTATCAGGATATTCTTTACCGTCCTCAAATAGTTCGGTAATTTCTTCCAGACTGAATCCCAGCCGTTTCAGATATATGATCCGGTTCATCCGCCGAAGCTGGGCAATATCGTAGTAGCGATAGCCGGTCCACTCATCTACCTCGACGGAACTCAGCAGGCCAATCGTCTCGTAATGGCGCAACGTCTTGACTGTCACTTGACAGAGCTTTGAAAACTCTCCAATTTTAAACTTCATTTTACTTTTCATAAACTTCTGCGCAGTTTGTTTACGGTGCAAAGATAAGCTATGACCTTAGGGACGAGTCAAGGAAATAATGAAGTTTTTCAAAAAAAAGTGTACCGTAAAAAAATTACGGGTTTAATTTATCTTAATGGGCACTATCTTCCTTAAGCCCAGCCTATCTATCCCAACTTCTCCAAATGATACTGCGTTCCCTTATAAGACTTCTTGCACGGTATATTCAGCTTCTGAAGCGTACGTCCGAACTGTGCCACCTTATTGAGAGCCAGTTTTTCCTTCGTTTTCGTCTGCAAGTAGTTCATGATCTGCATGGCCGTGAGCCATTCGCCGTTCTCTGCCAAATCCACGGGACGAAAATAGCAATGGAAAAGCTGCTCCAACGGGCTGATTTGTTCGAATTCCTGATAGGTGCGCTTCAAAATCGCCTCGTCTTCATCGTCCAACCAATATCGCTCGCCATGATAGATGGCATCCATGGCCTGGGCATAGAGTTATTTGTAGTTGATGGTGACATTGGTCCGGATAGGTGCCGTTACTTCGATGCAGATAAAACGACGGCTGCTGCTGGGGTCGGTAAGCAAATCCTTCTGGTTGCTTGTACCGATGAAAGAAGCATACCGGCGTACTTCACAGATGGTATTACCGTAGGGTTTCCGCAGATTGGCGGCGGGCTTCTGCAACAGATGTTTCAAGAATCCCTGCTGGCTGACGTTCACTTGGTCGAACTCGTCAATATTTATCAGGAAGAAACGCCCCAAATAGCGTTCCGCCTCTTGCTTGCTCTTGAAGTCGAGGCTGTCCGTATAGCCGAAGCGAAGTTCGGGCGGCAAAAGTCTGCGGCAAAAGTTCCGCCTGCCGCTTCACGAATTCCACTTCATACCGGCCGGACAGCTTGTTCACTTCCAACTGTACCAGTCCGTTATAGTGTTTCATCCGCCGTTCGCCCTCTTTGGTGCGGCTATATTCCACGGCAGGATAGATGCGGGGCAGTTTGTCGATATGTTCGTATCGGGAGCGGGTGCCTTCCAATGCAAGCATTTCTTCGGACAGTTACCATTGTTTTTTTTGACAAATAAAGGCATTCCATTTGCTTTATCCCTTAGTTTGTCATATCTTTGCCTTGTGTTTATAAAAGGCTCACTATTGTAGACAAATAAGCTCTCGGATATAAATAAATTGATTCATCAGTGTGAATAAATTTATTCACAATAGTGAGCCTATGATAAACAAAAGGGCTGAACACAGGAAACACCAAGGCCGGACAAAAGAAACACAAGGCTTTGGCACATCCGATATCAGCACTGAACTTAAGCAACACGTATCATTTAAAACCCAAAACTATGGCAATACTATTTGACTGGTATGAGGACCCGAAACCCTCTGAGAAACAAGAAAAAGAGAAAACCCTGCACCCGCGCATCAAGTTGAACGGCTCGACGGGCACCGACGTGCTGCGCCGCCGTATCCAGGAGCGTTGCTCGCTGACGGAAACCGATGTTAGCGCCGTGCTCGATGCCCTCTCGCACATCATGGGCGAAGAACTTTCCGAAGGCAGGCAGGTGCACCTGGACGGCATCGGCTACTTCTACCCCTGCTTGACTTGCACCGAGCCGGTGACCGCCGATACCAAGCGGAAAATAACAAAAGTGAAGTTGAAAGCTATCAAGTTCCGTGCAGATCAGGCGCTGAAAAATGAATTCGGCCCTCTCAAAGTGAAATGCCTGAGAGGAAGCTTGGAATTCAAACGTTTGACCAATGAAGAGATTGACCGGCGACTGGCAAATTACTTCAAAACCCACCAATTCCTTAGAAGAACAGACTTCCAAAGCCTGTGCGGAATGGTAAGAAGTACCGCCATGCGTCATCTTCGCCGACTGCGCAGTGAAGAAAAGCTGGAAAATGTGGGCGGACTGATGCAACCGATTTATGTACCCGGAAAGGGGTATTACGGTAATAATTAACGCATTATCAGAATTTCAGCATAAAATAGGTATGAGAGCAAACGTTTACTCTCATACCTGCTATCAGGTTGCTCTCATATCTTGAATTCCGATGAATAAGGGGATACGGAGATTTTATGAGGGTATGAGAGTAAAATGCGTTGCAACTTTTTTTGGGCTGAGCTCAATCGATGGTGAAGTCCTCCGAATGGAAGTTGGTATAATACCTACCGGAGATGGCTGTAAACTTCAGCACACAATAATCTGGATCGGTTACGCCCAGTGGGTAGTACATGGTGTCGCCTTCTCGCCATATCATTTCTTTGCTTTGGTTGTCCGTCAATACTTCCATGGTGCCGCAGAGCATGACACCGCGAAAGAAGCGGGCATTGCAAAAGTACATGCAGGCATGGTTGTTTGCCTGATATTGTGCTACACGCATGGACGAGGTGTTTGTTGTGAGGTAGATAGTTCTGATACCTTCCCTTTTTCGAGGTTGCAGCATGGCTTTGATGTTGGGAAAGCCATCTTTATCGACTGAACCGATAAAGGCTGTTTTCTGTTTGTCGATGATATTTCCTACGGTTTTTTCTGCGTCTCTCATTGCTTTACTGTTTTATAGGGTTATTGAATGGATGCAAAGGTAGGGAGTGCTAGAGGCATTTGAGCAATAAAAAGGAAGGGAGAAATGTCACTTTTTACGGTTTTGTGTACTTGCTCTATGGTTTAAGCCTTTGCCGGTAAGAAAGTGGTGTCTCTTCTACGCATTGCCGGAAACTGCGTACAAAATAAGAGGCGGTTGAGAAGTGAAGCTCAAAAGCAATCTCGGAAACGGGAAGATCGGTATAAATGAGCAAGCGCTTTGCTTCGTCCATCACTTTATTGCGGATATACTGTTTGGCGCTGACGTTCAAGGCTGAGCTGACGACCTCGTTCAAGTAATTGGGGGTGATGCAGAGTTTGTCGGCATAATAGCGGACGGACTGCTGTTCTTTGAAGTGTGCGTTGACTAGCCGGATGAATTTGTCCAAATGATTGCTGTTCGCTTCTTTGTCCGTCTCTTGCGGTGGGGTGGCGGTGCGGTAAGCACGGCTTAGCAGCATGAGAGCTTCGTAGAGTAATGCTCGCAATACGTGTACGTCGTTCTGATGGTATGCATCGATTTCTTTTTTTATCTCGGATAGAAGTTGGAGCATTCGCGGGTATAGCTCGTCGGACAGATGCAGTTTGCAGGCAGTCTTTCCTGTTTGGAAGTAGGGAAGGTGCTGCACGAACAGAGGATCTTTGAAGAAGGAAGACAGGAACTCATCTTCAAAAATCAACGCATAGCCGTTGGAGATGTGCCGGATGTCCCAGTTGCGTATCTCTCCCGGTTTGGAGAAGAACACGTCGCCGGGGGAGGCTTCGTACATCTGGTTATCGATGGAGAAAACACCTTCGCCCTGAGTAATGAAGGTGATGTCATAGTAGGTCAGAGTATGCACGGTGCTCCGGGTAAGGAACTTTTTGGTGTATTCCAGTTCTACGATGTCAATCAGAAGTTTGCTTCCATACTTCGTCTTGTAGAAGGTATATTGGGGTATGGTGTTTTTCATCGAAAGAATCTTTTAGGAATAAAGTTGTTTGAGGCAAAGATAATTAAATACTATTAGTGGACAAATTTAAAGTTGATTCGTTAAAATATGATTCTCTTAGCCGTATCGTGTGAATTAATGTTGTATTTATAGATAATTCTACAAGGAATTATTTTCCATTGGAAATAAAATAATATGTTTGCATTGTTTTATCAGAATGATAACAATTTAAACTGAATAAAAAATGGGAACGAGTATGTTGAAAGCCTTTTTTAGAAAGTATTGGCCTGTACTGTTGGGAGTGGCAGTCGGTGCAATTGCGGGTTATTTATATTGGAGATATGTAGGTTGTACTACCGGTAGCTGTCCTATTACTTCTTCTCCCGTCAACAGTTCCTTGTGGGGAGCCGTCATGGGAGGATTGTTGGGAAGTATCATACGGCCGGAATCGCGAGTGAAAAATAATCAATAAGTATTTATAGCAATGGAACAAAATGTAGCAACAAAACGTGTATTCAACTTTTCGGGGATGTTTGCACTTGCCCTCCGGCTGGTGGTTGGTTGGACTTATTTCTCGGCGTTTTGGAGACGCCTCGTGTTGGAAAATAAATTAGTAGAAGACGCACCGGGTTATATCGGAGAGAAATTCAATCATTTCCTTCCGAATGCTTTGGGCATTAAACCGCTTATCGAATATCTGGTGACGACACCGGATGTATTGTGGTGGTCGATGGTGGCTTTTACTATTATTGAAGGGATAGTGGGGCTGTTGTTCATGCTGGGATATTTCACCCGGTTGGCCAGTATAGGAGTGATTGCTCTTGCAGGTGGCATCTTGCTAGGATCGGGCTGGATAGGTTCCACTTGCCTGGACGAATGGCAGATAGGTGTACTGGGTGTTGCGGCAGGTTTTACTGTGTTTCTGGCCGGAGGAGGGTATTACTCGCTCGACCGCATTTGGATGTCGAAAACGCCTTGGTTCAATAAACGCAAGTGGTATCCGTGGATAGCGTCCGGTGAACTGACGATAAAGGACAATGCTTTGAAGAAGTTGGCAGTTGCGGGTAGCATAGCCATCCTTTTCCTCGCTTTGTTTACCAACCAGGTGTTTCATGGTGGAGTATGGGGTAAGTTGCATAATAAATCGGTAAAACCGAGAATTGAAATTGTTGATGCGAATTTGCAAAATGGCAAACTTCAGTTTTCCTTGTCTCGGGTAGAGGGAATCGATGTTTATGGTTCTTTCCTGATAGGCATTACGTTGCAAGATGCCGAAGGTAAGGAGGTTGTCAATCTGGATATGGATGATTTGTCCCATTTCCCGGCTGAGAATATTCATAATAAGTATATTGCCAAAGTTGCGGCCGGAAAGCACAGTTTGGTCATTCCGTTGGGGGCGAAAGCAACCCTCGATATCGTTGACGATGCATTGACAACCCTCCCCGAAGGAGTTTATAAATTGGTGCTGACGGATATCAGTGGGCAGACTTGGGAGGCGGATATCACAAAATGAAGTGAGGCACAAGATTTAATATAGAAGATAGCCTGCAACTCCTGCCAATATAATCAGCAGAATAGGATGTAGGTTCCACTTCCATGTGACGCCAAAAGCTGCCGCAAAGATCAGTATGCTTTTATAATCAATGAAATTTTCTTTGTTCATCAGCAATAGGGCGGCGGCAGCTATCAATGATACAGACATGGGCAGCAATCCGGACATTGCTGCCTTAATGTATTTATTGTCCTTGCATTTCACAAAGAAATAAGAGATGAACAACACCAGTATGAATGAAGGCAGGCAGACTGCCACCGTTGCCGCTACGGCTCCCCACACGCTTTGCGTCACTGCATATCCTACGTAGGTTGCACTGTTGATGCCTATCGGGCCGGGTGTCATCTGCGAAATGGCCACCACATCGGTGAATTGTTGCAAGGTGAGCCAATGATGATGATCTACCACCTCATACTGGATGAGTGACAGCATGGCGTATCCGCCTCCGAAGCCGAAAGTGCCGATTTTGAGATATACTAAAATTAATTGCCAGTAGATCATGCTTGTAATTTCTTTAGTTTATCTTTTAACCATAATGTGTAGACCATTCCTCCCGCAATCCCTGCCAGAACAATGTAGACAGGCGATAGCCTGAATTGCCAAATGAGTACGGCGGCTATGGCGGGAAGTATCAGTTGCCAGTACTTCAGTTTCAAAGCCCGTGCAGCCGATATACACGGAATGACTATCAAAGCTACTACTGCCGGACGGATACCGTTGAATATGCGTCTCATTACCTGATTATCCTGATAATGAGTAAAGAACATCGCTATCAGCATCATAATGACAAAGGAGGGGAGGATAGTGGCAAGTGCACACACCAAACTTCCTTTTACTTTATGCAGCTTATAGCCCACAAAGATGGATATGTTTACCGCAAAAACACCGGGTAGGGACTGGGTCAATGCAAACATCTCCATAAAATCTTCTTTACTCATCCACTTCTTTTTTACGATTTCGCGCTCTATGAGAGGTATCATGGCATATCCGCCACCGATAGTAAACATTCCTATCTTGGCAAATGTCAGAAATAGCAGCAAATATTTCATCGTTTATTTCTTCGGGTTACTTTCCTATTGCAAAGGAACCCAATATAATCAACATATACAAGTTGGCAGATAATATTTATTTATTAATATTTTATATTTGGTTGCTTTATTCTTAAATCTATTTAAAAGGTGAATACTTAGACCTAATAAACCTTTATATTTAACACCTAATTACAAAATAGCAGATATTGATATGATACAGATCGTACAACTGAAAGGAACGGAGAAGCAGCTATATAAGCTTGTAGCCCCTTTAACCATGAGCCCGGAGGTGCTGAAGCAGAACTATAATTATCCATTTCGCACTTCGGAAGATTATATCTGGTTCATTGCTCTGGATAATAAACATGTTGTTGGCTTTATTCCGGTAGAAAACAAGAGGAATGAGCATATTATCAATAACTATTATGTCAAAGAAAAGAACGTTGACACACTGAAAATACTGTTAGAAACAGTGATTGAAGTGTTGGGCGGGAATGCTAATCTAACCGCTATCAGCTTCCTTGAAGATAGAACTGTTTTTGAAGAACTGGGATTCTCGGAAGAGAAGATATGGACCCGTTATATAAAAATGAAGAAAGATAAATGATTATGGATACACCCAAGAATGTGTATGATCTGGCACAAGAGCGTCTTGATATCCTTTTTAGGGAGTTTGATACGATATGTATTTCCTTCTCCGGAGGAAAAGACAGCGGTGTGTTGCTGAATTTGTGTATAGACTATGTTCGCCGGAATAACCTGAACCGTAAGTTGTGCGTCTTTCATATGGATTATGAGATACAGTACAGTATGACTATCGATTACGTGGACCGTATCCTGGAGGCAAATAAAGACATCCTGGAGGTGTACCGTGTCTGTGTGCCTTTCCGGGTAACGACTTGTACGTCGATGTATCAAAGCTATTGGCGTCCGTGGCAGGATGATTTGAAGGAGATTTGGGTGAGGGACATGCCGAAAGACTGCATGACCAAAGAAGCATTTCCCTTTTATACCCAGGAAATGTGGGATTACGAGTTTCAGATGCACTTTGCCAAGTGGCTGCATCAGAAGAAAGATGGAGTGCGTTCTTGCTTTCTTATCGGCATACGTACGCAGGAGAGCTTTAATCGTTGGCGCAGCATCCACTTGAACCGGAAGTACCAGATGTATCATAACTATCGCTGGACTTCCAAAATCGGTAATGATATCTATAACGCCTATCCCATTTACGACTGGAAAACCACGGATATCTGGACAGCCAACGGAAAGTTTGGTTTCGACTACAACCATCTGTATGACTTGTACTACAAAGCCGGTGTCAATATCGAACGCCAACGGGTGGCGAGCCCTTTCCTTTGCGAAGCCCAAGAGAGCCTCCGTTTGTATCGCGTTATTGATCCTAATACCTGGGGAAAGATGATAGGACGTGTCAACGGTGTGAATTTTACCGGTATTTATGGAGGTACCCGCGCTATGGGATGGCAGAATGTGCGCCTCCCCGAGGGGTATACCTGGAAAGGCTTTATGCAGTTCCTGCTATCTACGCTACCCGAGGATACCAGAAGGAACTATCTGAAAAAGCTGACCGTCAGCATTGAGTTCTGGCGTACCAAAGGCGGTTGCCTCAGTGATGTTACTATACAGAAACTAGTAAATGCCGGTATTTCTATTGAAGTGATGAATAACACAAATTATAAAACCCATAAGAAACCTGTGCGTATGGACTATCTGGATGATATCGACATCTCCGAATTCCGGGAAATACCTACTTATAAACGAATGTGCATTTGCATCCTGAAGAATGACCATGCCTGCAAATACATGGGTTTTGCCCTTAATAAAGAGGAAGCATATAAACGAGACAAGATAATGGAACAATTCAAAAATATGATGTTATGAGTGTAGATAAGAGCCCTGTATATAATGTAAAAGCCATTTCCGTGGATAAGATACAAGCAAACGACTACAACCCGAATGTAGTAGCTCCGCCCGAAATGAAGCTTTTGGAACTTTCCATCTGGGAAGATGGCTTTACCATGCCATGCGTTTGCTATTATGATGAAGAAACGGACCGTTATATTTTGGTAGACGGTTTCCATCGCTATCAGATACTGAAAACGTCTAAAAGAATCTATCAGCGTGAAAACGGGCTGCTTCCCGTGGTGGTGATTGATAAGGAACTGTCCAATCGCATGGCGTCCACCATCCGCCACAACCGTGCCCGTGGCGCACATAATATTGAGTTGATGTGCAGCATTGTAGCAGAACTCGATAGAGCAGGCATGTCGGACGAATGGATCATGAAAAATATTGGTATGGATCGTGACGAAGTATTACGTCTGAAACAAATATCCGGTTTAGCCGATTTATTTGCGAACAAGGATTTTAGCATTCCGGATAAGAAAGAAGAGTCTATAGCCGATAAATAAACGCATTTTTAGGGGCAGATTTGAATATCTGCCCCTTTTATATTCATTAACAAGTGAAATATTTCATTTCAAACTTGCATAATTTAGTCAAATCGCCTACATTTGTCAGCATTAAAACAGATGAAGCAGGTTGTACGTGTTTCATGGCATTATAAAAAAGATTACATGAAGAAAATTTTAGTTAGCGGAGGAGCCGGATTTATAGGCTCTCATCTTTGCACACGGCTGATAAATGACGGGCATAAAGTCATCTGCCTGGATAACTTATTCACCGGTTCGAAAGATAACATTGCTCACTTAATGGATAATCCTCGTTTTGAGTTTGTGCTTCATGATGTAGAATATCCCTATGAGTCCGACGTTGACGAAATTTATAACTTAGCTTGTCCCGCTTCTCCTATTCATTATCAATATGATGCCATTAAGACGATAAAGACCTCAGTGCTGGGTGCGATAAACATGTTGGGACTGGCAAAAAGAACAAAGGCTAAGATCTTGCAGGCTTCTACCAGTGAAGTGTACGGTGACCCCGTTGTTCATCCCCAAGTAGAAAGTTATTGGGGAAATGTTAATCCGATAGGAATTCGTTCTTGCTATGATGAAGGGAAGCGTTGCGCCGAAACACTGTTTATGGATTATTACCGGCAGAATGGAGTACGGATTAAAATAATACGCATTTTCAATACATATGGCCCCAAAATGTTGCCGGATGATGGGCGGGTGGTATCGAACTTTGTTGTTCAGGCACTGCAAAACCATGATATTACGATTTACGGATCGGGCAATCAGACTCGCAGTTTTCAGTATATAGACGACTTTATAGAAGGAATGGTGCGCATGATGAATACGGAAGATGATTTTATCGGTCCGGTAAATTTGGGTAATCCAAATGAATTCTCTATCTTAGAGCTGGCAGAGAAAGTCATCAAACTGACGAACTCTAAATCGAAATTAATATTCAAGCCTTTGCCGCATGATGATCCCAAACAGCGCCAACCGGATATAACCTTGGCCAAAGCCAAGTTGGGATGGCAGCCAACAGTCGAACTGGAAGAAGGTTTGCAGCATATGATAGAGTATTTCAAGGAATATCGTTCCTAACCAAAATAGAATATTGATAACGGGAAAAATAATATAGAAAGATGAACATGGAAATTAACCCTTCTGAGTACAAGATTCTCATCGTTGACGATGTGATGTCAAACGTGTTATTGTTGAAGGTACTCTTAACAAACGAGAAATTTGCAATCGCTACGGCAAGTAACGGGCGGCAGGCTTTGGAACAGGTAGAGAAAGAAAACCCTGATTTGATTTTGCTGGACGTAATGATGCCGGATATGAGCGGTTTTGAAGTGGCGCAACACTTAAAGTCGAATCCGCAGACTGCTGAGATTCCGATTATCTTCCTGACTGCATTGAATAGTACGGCAGATATAGTAAAAGGATTCCAGGTAGGTGCAAACGACTTCATCTCTAAACCTTTCAACAAGGAAGAGCTGATTATTCGCGTTACCCACCAGATCTCATTAGTAGCAGCCAAACGTCTTATTCTGAGCAAAACAGAAGAGTTGCAACGTACCATTGCCGGTCGTGACAAGTTGTATTCTGTCATCGCTCATGATTTGCGTTCTCCTATGGGCTCCATTAAGATGGTACTGAACATGCTGATTTTGAATCTGCCTGCCGAAAAGATTGGTGATGAGATGTATGAGCTGCTGACGATGGCCAATCAGACAACAGAGGATGTGTTCTCATTGTTGGATAATCTGTTGAAGTGGACTAAGAGCCAGATTGGTAAGTTGAATGTAGTTTACCAAGATGTAAACCTGGTAGAAATTGCTGATAGTGTAACAGAGATCTTTACTATGGTGGCGAGTCTGAAGAAAATAACAATCCGTGCAGTGAAGCCCGACAAAATGGTTGTGAATGCCGACATTGATATGTTGAAGACAGTAGTCCGTAACCTGTTGAGCAACGCTATTAAGTTCAGTAAAGAGAATTCTGAGGTCTTGATCAAGATGGAAGAAGTGGACGGTAAAGCAGTTGTCAGTGTTCAGGACCACGGTTGTGGCATCAGCGAAGAAGGACAAAAGAAGTTGTTGCATACGGATACTCATTTCAGTACCTTCGGTACGAATAATGAGGAAGGTTCCGGACTCGGTTTGCTGTTGTGCAAGGACTTTATTACGAAGAATGGTGGAGAACTGTGGTTCACTTCTCAGGAAGGTGAAGGTTCTACATTCAGTTTCTCAATTCCGCTGAAGAAATAGTAATAGACTCTATAAAATAGATTTTTCCCATTAGCTATAAGAGGCGGAAAGTTCATAGCTTTCTGCTACTTTCTTAAGGCTTAATGATAGGAGGTCAGGTACTTTCTATCATTAGGCCTTATTCTTTTCAATTCTATTCTTTGGAGGCTAATTACGTATGATATATGCGCTTATTTAAAAACATTCTAAATTATTTGCCTCTTGCAAACAGAAACATTATCTTTGTACCCAAAAATATAAGAAAGGCTGAAGACTATGCGTTTGTCTGAATTGAAGACCGGTGAAAAAGGTGTAATCGTAAAAGTGTTGGGGCATGGTGGTTTCCGCAAGCGGATTGTGGAAATGGGATTTATTAAAGGAAAAACAGTGGAAGTGCTGTTGAATGCTCCCTTGAAAGACCCTATCAAATATAAAGTAATGGGATATGAAATATCCCTGCGCCGGCAAGAAGCCGAGATGATAGAGATTATCAGTGAGCAAGAAGCAAAGGAGCAAGCCGTGCAGCCCGATTTTCACAGAGGATTGGCCGAGGATATGTGCCTGAACGAAGAAGAACTGAAACGTTTGGCTCTCGGAAAGCGTCGCACGATCAATGTTGCTTTGGTCGGAAACCCTAATTGCGGCAAGACTTCTCTTTTCAATATCGCTTCCGGTTCGCACGAGCATGTGGGCAATTACAGTGGGGTCACAGTCGATGCCAAAGAAGGTTACTTCGACTTTCAGGGTTACCATTTCCGCATTGTCGATCTTCCCGGTACCTATTCTCTTTCTGCTTATTCTCCCGAAGAAATTTACGTTCGCCGCCACATCATCAACGAAACTCCCGATGTCATCATCAACGTGGTAGACGCTTCCAATCTGGAACGCAATCTGTATCTCACCACCCAGCTGATTGACATGAATGTACGTATGGTGATTGCGCTCAATATGTATGATGAACTGCAAGCCAGCGGCAATACACTGGACTATTTAACGCTCAGCCAACTTTTCGGTGTTCCGATGATACCTACGGTCAGCCGTAGCGGGAAGGGCATTGAACAACTGTTTCATGTGATTATCAATATCTACGAAGGTGGAGACTTTCTCGACCAGAAAGGGAAAGTGCGTACTGAAGTTCTGGATGATCTGCGCAACTGGCATGAGGAATATGTTCCCGATCATGGCTTTGGCAGCCATAAGGAAGAAGGCGAACATCCGCGTGGCTTCTATCGCCATATCCACATCAATCATGGTCCGGAACTGGAACGGAGCATTGAGGAAGTGAAGCGTGTTATCAGTGTCAACGAGGACATCCGTCATAAATACTCCACACGTTTTCTGGCCATCAAACTGCTGGAGAACGACAGCGATCTGGAAAAGATTGTGCAAGGATTGCCCAATGGAAAAGATATTCTCGAAGTACGCAACCGGGAGGAACAACGCCTTCGCGATGTGATAAATGAGGAGAGCGAGCAAGCCATTACCGATGCCAAATACGGTTTCATTGCAGGTGCGCTGCGCGAGACTTATGTGGATAATCATAAAGACACTTCGCGCACGACTCAAATTATAGATTCAATCGTAACGCACCGCGTTTGGGGATATCCCATCTTTTTCCTCTTTCTATATCTGATGTTCGAAGGCACATTTGTACTGGGCGACTATCCGATGCAAGGCATCGAGTGGCTGGTTGACACGCTTGGAGGTTTGATCCGCAATAATATGTCCGAAGGTCCGTTGAAGGACCTTCTGGTAGACGGTATCATTGGTGGTGTGGGCGGTGTCATCGTCTTTCTTCCGAATATTCTTCTTTTATATTTCTTTATCTCTCTGATGGAGGACTCCGGATATATGGCCCGTGCCGCTTTTATCATGGACAAGATAATGCACAAGATGGGCTTGCATGGAAAGTCCTTCATACCGCTGATTATGGGGTTCGGCTGCAATGTGCCGGCTATCATGGCTTCGCGTACTATCGAGAATCGCAAGAGCCGTTTGGTTACCATGCTCATCAATCCATTGATGTCGTGCAGTGCGCGTTTGCCTATCTATCTGCTGCTGGTTGGAGCCTTCTTTCCGAACAATGCCAGCCTTATGCTGTTACTTATTTATGCTATCGGCATTCTGTTGGCGGTGGTCATGGCACGTCTTTTCTGCCGCTTCTTGGTGAAAGGCGATGATACGCCGTTTGTTATGGAACTGCCCCCTTACCGTATGCCGACTGCAAAAACTATTTTCCGCCATACTTGGGAGAAAGGGGCACAATACTTGCGCAAGATGGGCGGTATCATTATGGTAGCTTCCATTGTGATATGGGCTTTGGGATACTATCCCAATCATGATGCCTACGAAAGTGTGACCGAGCAACAGGAGAATTCCTATATCGGCAAGATTGGTAAGGCTGTGGAACCGGTTATCGAGCCGTTGGGCTTTGATTGGAAACTGGGTATCGGTATCCTTTCCGGTGTGGGCGCTAAAGAATTGGTGGTAAGTACACTTGGAGTGCTCTATGTGGATGATGCTGAGGCTGATGCCGTGAGCTTGGGTGAGCGTATTCCTATTACGCCTTTGGTTGCCTTTGCCTATATGGTGTTTGTGCTGATATACTTCCCGTGCATTGCCACGTTGGTAGCTATCAAAAGTGAGTCGGGCAGTTGGAAATGGGCGTTGTTTGCGGCATTCTATACCACTGCATTGGCATGGTTGATGTCTTTTGCAATTTATCAGATAGGAGGTCTGTTTGTATGAGTAACTGGCAGGAGTGGGTGATAGCCCTATTATTATTACTTTGTGTCATACGGATTGGAATGAGCGTTTATTCTTTTTTCCGTCGGACAAAGGAAGGCGGTAATCCGTGTGACACATGTGCAACTGGTTGTGACTTAAAGCAGTTGCTTGATGAGAAGCGTGCCGAATGCGGCAAAGGCACGAAAAAAAAGAAGAAAAGTTGCTGCGGGTAGTTGGAAGTTTCAGAAAAAGTATTACCTTTGCATCCGCAATCAAGAAATAAAGCACTCTTGATGATTTTGGTTCCTTGGATGAGTGGCTTAGTCAGCGGTCTGCAAAACCGTCCACGGCGGTTCGAATCCGCCAGGAACCTCAAAGTAATCCCTGCAAAGCGAATGGCTGTGTGGGGATTATTTGTTTATATACATTATTAAGAATTATTTATGATGAAACAAGTAAGATTTCTGATTTTCTGCCTGTTTGCTATATGCAGCACGGCAGGTATGGCACAGGATGTAGCGGCTGATGATACCGGTTACATTGTGAAGGTAGGGGAGATGGCTCCCGATTTTACGGTGAAGTTGACGGATGGCAAGAGCGTTACTCTTTCGGAACTTCGCGGTAAGGTGGTGATGTTGCAGTTCACGGCGAGTTGGTGTGGCGTATGCCGCAAGGAGATGCCCTTCATTGAGAAGGATATCTGGCTGAAGCATAAATCAAATCCTGATTTTGCGCTGATTGGTATTGACCGCGATGAGCCGCTGGAGAAAGTGATTGCTTTCGGTAAATCGACCAAAGTAACCTATCCTTTGGGATTGGACCCGGGTGCGGATATCTTTGCAAAGTATGCGCTTCGTGAGGCAGGTATTACGCGTAATGTGCTGATTGATAAAGAAGGCCGTATCGTGATGCTGACACGTTTGTATAATCCGGAGGAGTTTGCTTCTTTGGTGAAGAAGATTAATGAAGTGATAGCTTCGCCAGATAATCGTAATGCTTCCCTTCCTTCACCAGCTCCGCTTTGAAACCATTCTCCGCAGCATAGAGGCTGAGGGTTTGGAAGTCGATGTATAGCCAGTCGAAGGAGTCTCCTTGAATATCTTTGTATTGCATCTGGAAATCCACTTCTCCGTAATAATCTCCGGCAAGGTCGATGACATAACTCCCGTCCTCCTCTTCAAACAAATAGCGCAGGTCGCTGGAATCCATCAGGATACAGCCACCCGGACACAGCAGTTGCTTCATCTTTTGGAAGAAAACGGGAAGATTCTCCAACTTCCCGATGATGCCGGAGCCATTCATCAGCATGAGAATCGTATCGTACGCTTCGTAGAACCGTTCATCGAACAGATTCGTCTGCGTCACGTTGCGCACTCCGCGCTGCTTCATTACTTCTACCGACAGCGGAGAGATGTCGATGGCATGCACCTCTTTTCCCGCTTCCTGCAAGGCAAGGCTGTGGCAACCGCTACCGGCGCCTGCATCCAGAATCTTCCCCGCGGCAAGTTGTAATGCGGCACGTTCCAGCACCGGCATCTGCTTTTCTCCGCGGAACAGCTCCTTCACGGGTATTTCGTCTTCATCAAATTGAGAAGAGAATACCCGCAGGCGGTCGGCTTTGCGATGCTCGTAGTAGTCGGCTATGGCAGCACCCATCGGGTCCTTATCCGCCGAAAGTAGATCGGTACTTATCATTTCTTATGTCTGCTGGCACGTTTACGTCGGATTTCCGCCTTCATCTTGGATGAGGCGGAACCATGTTGACCGGTGATATAGGTTTTCTTTTTGGCTTTGGTCTTTACCTTGTCGTCTTCTTTCGGCTTGTCTTTCTTGCCTTTGAACACGATTCCACCCATCATTGCTTCTTCTATACTCATATTGTTTTAATAGTTAGTGGGTTATTATCCCGGTAATACCTCAATCCAGTAATCGTCCGGGTCATTGATGAAATACAGCCCCATGGCCGTATTCTCAAAACATACCCATCCGTTTTCTTTGTGATATTGGCGTATGGCATCATAATCGCCGGCTACGCGGAAGCAGAGATGGCTTTCATTCTCTCCCAGCTCATAGGCTTGCGGATGTTCCTTCAGACAGGTCAGCTCCAGCAAGAAGCCGGTACTTCCGTCCGAGAGATATACCAGAGTGAAAGAGCCGTCAGACGCCTCCTTCCTATGGTGTTCTTTCAGTCCCAAAGCCTTTTCGTAGAATTCTATGCTACGTTCCAGGTTGGTGACGTTGATATTGAAATGATCGAATTTGCTTTTTATCTCCATAGTTCAATTATATTATTTGTGGTTCGTTACTTGGTCATTGCTTTCAGAATCTCCCCTATATACGTACGCGGCATACCTTCCATTGCTGCGGGTGCCGGGAGTTTCTTGCATTCCAGTATCACCGTCGGCTCAGTCTTGCCGGTAGGATAGAATCGGATGGTATAGCTTTCCGCCTTTTCCATTTGTTCATAAGGCTGGTCGGGCGACAGGATGCTGAAGACTACCGGCTTGCCATTGACTTTGCCCAGCGAACCGCCTGCATTGGCAGTCATCATCGTCATGTTGAAAGGCTCTTCACCGATAACAATCACCAGCTTGCCTGCTCCCGTCTGGATAACGTCGGCAGATAGCTGTGCAGGTGCTACTTCCTTATAACCCTGTGTCTGGCCGGAAGCAGCGGGTGCTGCTACCGGAGCAGTTGCGGCAGGTTCGGCAGGCTTTGCCGTTTCAACCGGCATAGCAGGAGTCAACGTTGCCGCAGGAGTCGTTTCCACTACCCTGGGAGTCTCTACCGTAACCTGTTTCTTCGGTGTAATCACTATCGGGCCGGAGCTAACAACAGCTTTTTCTGCTTTCTTCTCTTTTTCCGGTGCTTTAGTGGTGGTGGCGCTGAGTGCTTCGGCTACTCCCGTGCCGAGGTCGTCCGCAAAGTCCACTGTGTTTCTGCGCCACTTGGCAAGACCGCGCACCAATTTGGTTTTGGCCTTGTTCAGTGCGTATTTATCCGTTATCCACTCTTCGGCGGTATATTTTTCTTTTCCTTCGCGGTAGCTATAACGTACTTTCTCAATCTCGAGCACGCACTTCTCCGGTTGGCAAACGGCGGTGAGCTGATAAGATATTTTAGTCCGGTCAAGCGACAAGGCACTGGAACTGAATATGATCCATTCCTCTCCGATGCCTACCATCTGTCCCTTCTCTTTATCAGAGAAAACCACGCGGCTATTATTTTCGTTCTTCTTCAGGCGTGCCTCCATCCAGTTGTGCACACGTTCATAGATTTCATCCTGCGACATACCCGGGATGCTGAATTCTTTGGTGAATACTACTCTTCCATCCACTTCGGGAACGGCTCCCTCCAGGTATCTGCTGTCGTCGTCATCGTCGTTATCTTGTGCGTGCAGCGTGGCAGGCAGGCATAGGCAGAACGCTGCCAACAGAAGTTGTGCTAATTTTCTCATAATCGTATGTTTTATTTAGTAATATCAAAACTCTCACCCCGGTGGCTGATGGTAAGGAAACGGCATCCTTTATCCTCGGCAAACTGCCGGAACGCATTTCCTCCTTTATAATCTTCACTGAAGTGCATGGGGACAAAGATAGTTGTTTTTATTCGTTCTACGAATTGTTCCGCCCCTCGCATATAATCTTTTCCGATGCGGCTGTCTACCGGAAACATGGCTACGTCTACCGCCGGTGCTGTCTGTTGCAGCAGTTTCATTTCTGCCAGGAAGTCACCTTCGGCCTTGCGTATCTCCTGCGGGGTGGACTCTTCGCTCCAGTGCCAGTTGTTCAGGTCGCCGGCATGGAACAGCCGTTCGCCTTGCAGGTCTATCAGGAAGGAGATACCCACGTCGGTGGAGCCGAACGCCCGGATGCGGATGTGCTCGTCTTCGTACGTGTCGCCCTTGTTGATGTAGGTGGCATCTTCGGCAGCGGCACGCCGGTGCTTCAGGATATCTTTGGAGAAGATGTACCGGATATCGGGGCGCAGGGCCTTCCACAAAAGAACTTCGCGATTAAAGTGGTCGGGGTGGAAATGGGAGCAGAGTACATAGAGTACGCCCGGTCTTTCCAAGAGACGGTCGTGCACGATACCCCGGTTGTACGCCTCTTCCGAGGAGTCCTTGTAGTAATCGATAATGACCGTCACTCCGTCCGCTTCAATCGCGAAGCCGCTATGGTAGATGTAATCAAGTTTCATTTACGGATTGAATTATAGCGCAATATTACAAAAAACGCTACACAAACTTCCGCTTTAAGCTGTTATTTTATGTCAAAGCACTTTACATAGGCACTTCTATAAAGAGAATATGCGAGTCTTTGAGCGTTTCCAGTTCAAAGCTGTTGGTTTCGTACACACCCATGCCGTCGCGGCGCGACAGTACCGTGTCGTCCACTTTCACCTCGCCTTCCATCACAAAGATGTAGATGCCGGCGTGCGATTGGTGCAGGTGATAGCCTATTTTCTTTCCGGCTTCTATCTCGCCGATGGAGAACCAGGTCTGTTGCAACAACTTGGCAGGAGCATCGCCGTCGGGCGATACGATCAGCGCCATCTCGTTCTTGCGCAGGCAGGGGCGGATGTCGAAGTCCTGATAAGCAGGCGGCGTATTCATCTTTTCGGGCATTACCCATATTTGCAGGAATTCCACCGGTTCGGTGTCGCTGCCGTTCATTTCACTGTGATAGATGCCGGTGCCGGCGCTCATGGTCTGTATGTCTCCCGGGGTGATGACGCGGCTGTTCTGTTGGCTGTCGCCGTGCTTCAGTTTTCCTTTCAAGGGGATGGAAATGATTTCCATGTTCTTGTGCGGATGGATACCGAAACCTTTGCCCGGGGCTACGCGGTCGTCGTTCAATACACGCAGGGCGCCGAAGTTCATGCGGCGGGCATTGTAGTATTCATCGAAACTGAATGTATGGTGACTGTCCAACCAGTCGTACAGAGAATGTCCTCTACTGTCAGCTTTATCTATTACTTTTTTCATAATCTTTTTTCCTTTCTTTTAATAATTGATATGTATATAACAAACGAAATGCAAGAAAGTTCTTTTTACATCTTCACTTCGTTGTTGAGGGGCTTCCCGTCGATGAAATCCTTTGCGTTCTGCAGTGTGGTGGTGGCAATGTTGGCCAGTGCTTCGCGCGTGAAGAATGCCTGATGGGAAGTGACAATCACATTGTTGAACGACAGCAGTCGTGCCAGCGTATCGTCATCAATAATCTTGTCCGATTGGTCTTCGTAGAAGTACTCGCTTTCTTCCTCGTACACATCCAGACCGGCGGAACCGATTTTCTTATTCTTCAATCCCTCTATCAGGGCGTTGGTGTGTATCAGTTGTCCGCGTCCGGTGTTGATAATCATCACGCCGTCCTTCATCTTGCCGATGGAGTAGTCGTTGATGAGGTACTTGGTCTGCTCCGTCAGCGGGCAGTGCAGGGAGATGATGTCCGCGTTGTGGTAAAGCTCGTCCAGGGTGGTGTACACCACTTGATGCTCGCGGGCGAAGTTATGGTCGGGGTAGAGGTCGTAGGCAAGGATGTTCATGCCGAAGCCGCGCAGAATGCAGATCAGCTTCTTGGCTATCTTTCCGGTGCCGATGATGCCGACTGTCTTTCCGTACATATCGAAACCCAGCAGGCCGTGCAGCGAGAAGTTGCCGTCGCGGGTGCGCCAGGTGGCACGTGGAATCTTCCGGTTCAGGGATAGCATCAGGGCAACGGTGTATTCCGCCACGGCATAGGGTGAGTAGGCAGGCACGCGTACCACGGTGATGCCGTTCTCGGCAGCCGCTTTCAAGTCTACGTTGTTATATCCGGCACAGCGCAGGGCAAGGAGTTTTACTCCGTTTGCAGCCATCAGCCGCATCACTTCGGCGTCTGCCGTATCGTTCACAAAGATGCAGACTGCCTCTACGCCTTGTGTCAGCATCACGTTGTGTTTATTCAGATGTCCTTTGTAATAGCGGAGTTCAAAGTCGAATTCCCGGTTCTTTTCATTGAAAGATGCTTCATCATAAGGCATGCTTCCGAAAAAGGCGATAGTATGTGCCATAAGGTACAGTTTTTTTTTGAGTGTTACTAAATTATATAGGGAATAACAAGCCCGGAGCTGATTGGGTTCACAAAAAAAGGCACGGATTACGCGGAACTCGCGGATTCATTTCTGAAAATCCGTGTTGTCCGTGTAATCCGTGCCTTAAAATGTCGTTTATATATTTACTCAAACATCTGCCGGAGCACATCTTTTATCTGTTGTATCTCCGATGCTTTTAAAGTAGATATATATCTTCCTATCCGGCATCTATCAATTGTCTTCAGTTGGTCTATGGCTGCTTCTCCTTCTTGTTCGGCAACCGTACAACGAACCCTGAAGGGATAGTTTCGGATAGTTGAGGTTAAGGGTACAATGATTACTGTATTGAGATGCTTGTTCAATTCATCGGGACTGATGACGATGCAAGGACGCGTTTTCTTTATTTCACTTCCTCTTGTGGGGTCTAAATCTACCCAGTAAACGCTGAAACGTTCTATTTCGTCTTTTCTTTCCATGTCCATGCATCTAAGTTTTCATCTTCAAAAACATCAGGTAGCAGTAATTCGTCACCACCGGCAGCGTGCATTTCTTTTGCGGCCTCTTCCCATCCTTGCCGTGAAGCCGGCTTGATGACAATTGCGCCGTTATCTACAAAGATTTGTACCGCCGATTTCAAAGACAACTTCAGTTCCCTTAGTAGATCCGTAGGAAGTATTATGCCTTTGCTGTTTCCTATACTTATAATATTAGTCTTCATGTTGTTATAACATATGTCATTAATACAATGCAAATATAGTGATATTTGTTATAACATGTAGCATGTAATGCCGATTTTTATTTTATGGGATTGAAATACAAAAAAGCACGGATTACGCGGAACTCGCGGATTCAACTCTAAATCATTTACTCTACCGGCACTTCGCTGCCACTTCCCTGCACCCATTCTGTGATGGTGGAGGTGGTGACGGATATTTCTACTGTTGTGGGCGGATCGGGTGGGGTGGGTGGATCTGGCTCATCACCGCCCCCAGGCTCGTATTTATCTTCTTCTCCCGGTGATATGCGTACTTTGAGGCGTTGGTTGGTGTTTACTTCCAGGTCGCGTTCCATATAGTAGGTGTATCGAGTATTATCGTGCCAGTATTGAAATAGGATATCATCTTTCTTGAAGGTTTGGGGGAGGATGGTGAGGACGATGCGGCGGCTGTCTTCTAATGACTGGGTATGACGAGTTTTATAGCTTGCGGTCTTTATGGTGGCAGTGCGGAAATCTACTGTCGCGGCGGGTGCCAGGTATAGGTCGATGGTGTTGTTGAGGTAGTAAGTGCCTTCACAATCCAGATCAAGCTGGGCAAGGCAGTGGTGTACGTTGATGGCGTTGACCGCATTCTCACTTGTCTGCACGGGTGCGGTGCCGAGTTGCAGGCCGTAGGAGTAGGCGGAGAGATTACTTTGGTTGAGGGTGACGGTGGCATGGCTCATGTCGATGGGCGGAATGGAGGCAGCGAGCAGGGCTATCCCGTTTAAGGAAGGAGAGGTAGAGCTGCTTTTCCATTCCCAACGGTTGCTGGCTGCATCTTTGCATACGACGTCTTGGCTGAATGCAGCGTTAGTGGCTGCCTCCGAACTGAATCCTGCAATGGTTGCCTCTGTACCTACGGCAGCGCGGGTGAGGACAGGGAACCAGTTGCCGGAGTCTATGGCTTCGGGTACTTCGGACACCTCGCGGGTACAGCCTGCTACGAAGAGACAGAGGGTATAAAGTAGAATATATCTCATAAAAATCTGTGTTAATCTGTGCAATCTGTGGTGAGTTATTATTCCGGGAACACCACATCCCCGTCGCCATCTCCGAACGGATCATCTTCTACTGTTGACACAAAGCCGTATTCTATGGCTACTTCGATGATGGTTACTTCAGGGGATTCGTAGTCTTTATTTATAATCTTGTCCGTATTCATAATCTTCGTTTTTTAGTTTATTATTTCTGATATTCTTGCTTCTATCTGTTCTATTGAGGCATCCTTTAGTATCACGCGCTTTTGTTCATCGAGCAGGTATAGGCAGGGGATGGCGCGTAGGTCGTATAGTTTCTTTTTTAATATTACGCTGCCGCGGTCATACCCTGTTGTCCATTCTTGTGGCATTTCTTCGAGGTGCTGTCGCCATTGGTCCACATCCTCGTCGGGATATACTGCCAGTACACGGAGTTTTCCGCTTTGTATGTCAGCGCTGAAGGTTTGTGAGGCGGCGATGTACTCCTTTACCCACATACATTCGGGGCAACCGGGGTTGTAGAAGAACAGCAGTATGTAGTATGCACGCAGGGCGGATAGACGGGAGCCGCTCCCGTTGGCAGTGGTGTAGGCGAAGTCTGCCGCCATCATTCCTGGTCGGTTTTTTCGTGCCATTTCCAGTCGGTATCGGGGACGTATCTTGTCTGTCTCCTGCATGCTGTCCGAGGCAATGAGTTCTTCGAGCACGGGGATGTATAGTTCTTCGTTTCGTAGGGGTGAGTTGGGATCATCCAGATAGTGTGCTGCTACACTTGCCATCCGTGCCAGCATGGGGGCGCATACGGCAGACCGCCTTATCAACTGCTTTTGTGCATTGGCTGCATTCTCGGTGGATAGCAGTTTCAGCATGGCTATGTAGTTGGCGTATGTTTGTTCCAGTGCTGCTGTGTCGGCTATCCAGGTGGTATCGCGGAAGTTAAAGTTGTCCCAGTAATGCTGGGCTATGAATGCTGCACAATCTTGGGCATCGTTAAGGATTGCCGGAGGTGTAGGGAGAACCAGTTGATGGGAAGCACGGGTGTTGGTAGTGACCTCGGTAGCTGTGGCGGCAGAGTCGGTGGCTGCTGCATCCCCGACGGCGGGACGGCTACCATGCTGCATACACGATGCTGCCATTACAAGGCAGGCTGTTACGATGCACAGTGCTTGCATGGTTTCTTTTTTTCGAATCATGTCTTTAGGTTTTTCTGGCGGATTGCAAATCCTTCTACTCAAGAGTGGCGGATGGCATATCCGCCGCGACGGCGCGGTCGGTGAGTATCTTTTATGCTCCCTATTTATCGCTTATTCTTTCTCGTTAATGATTGCGTAGTAGCAGGCTCCATAGGTATTTCACGAACACAGCGGGCATTCATGGTGTAGCCCTTGCCCTTACCATACACATAACCCGTACTGAAATTTACATATCTGGAATCGGTGTTACTTGACTCCGTACCACTCCAATAATCGCCACTTATTGAGCCCCCCAAGTCATTAATTGCTGTGCTGAAAATATACATCAATATTAATTCCTTTTGTGTAGGAAGACGCCAGATTTCTCCATTCTCTGCTGTCCCCTTACTTTTGCAGTTATTATATGCATTTACCCAAGCAACAGAGCTAAAATTTGTAGTGGCAATCTCCAACTTATAAAAAACGGTTACATTGATAGTACCGTTTTCACCGTTGTTGTCTGCTGCTGTAGAACTATTTGGAGTAATGAACTTCTGTCCCGTTGTCGTCTCTACCGCTCCTTGAGGAAACCCTGAGCCGGGACCGCAATCCAGAATGATTTTATTATTCTCATCTTTATACACTTTTTGTGCTACGGCATTCTGCGTTCCACAAATGCATAGAGTGCATATTATAATGCTAATAAACAGATAGTTACTTTTCATTGCTTTGTTTTTTTTAATTATTGGTTTCAATCTTCGTTTTTTCTTTGACACAACGGATACCGATACCACCATTAAAGGTATCTCTGTTCTTCTCTACTCGATCTGTAAAGCCACCGTCGCAACGGACGAAATAGCTATAACTACTGGATTCGATTGTTGAAGTCCAATAAGAGGACCAACTGCCTGCATTGGTAATTGAGTTGCGTGCTACCCAAATGCCCATCAACTGATTTAGGGAAGGGAGATACCATTGGTAATCATGATCATCAACTGTTTTGATGAGGTCAGGTCTTACGTTTTTGTCAAAGCATATCTTAGGGGCGGTGACTGTTTTTAATGTTAACGTATTGGTCTTTCCGCTAATCTTATTGTTGGCTCCTGAAGAGTTCGAACCCCATACTGTTTTAGTTGATTCATTTGCTGTCTGAACCCATAATTCTTTGGTGAATTGCCATACACCATCACTGCTTTTCTGCAATTCTCCGCTGAACATTCCGACATATACTGCTGTACTGTTATTGATTCGCGAATCACCTTCCGCATTAAGATATAGCGTTACTTTGTAGGTATAGTGCGTATTCCTGAGTACATTGTAGTCGGTAGTGAAATTTGCTCCCAGATGGATATAGTAGTCTCTTTGAGTCCAAACATTGCCTACCTCGCTGTTGTGGGTAAATCTGATATAAGTTGCCAATTCGGGAGCATTTGTAACGCGGTCAGCTCCGGTAATGGAAGCAGCAGAGACTGTGCCGCGTAGATTCATGGGGACGTACCATGTAAACTCTGTAGACTGGCCAGTAAAGAGTGTGATGTCTTCCTCGTTCTGGGCACTGAATGTTTGGGTATTGGCAGGGAATGAGGCTGTAATTTCGTCTACCGTTGGAAACCAGTATGTCGGCGCAACGTTGCATAATTGTGCCGTCCATTGTCCGGTGCTGGGGGGAGCTTCCGCTAACTTTACACTCATCGTAACTTTCGCTGCGATGCGTGCTACCTTAACTGTGAGTAGTACCGGCTCTGCCGAGGTGGCTGGAATTACTATATTATCTGCGCCACTCATCGGAATCCGTTGGGTGGTGGAAATGTCTGTTGT
>JAUUPT010000119.1 GCA_030843315.1 Bacteroidaceae bacterium
TATCTGACTGGGCGCATGAAGACGCTGGAGATTATGAAGTTGACCGGACACCGGAGTGAACAGAACTTCTTTCGGTATATCCGCCTGACAAGTGATGATACAGCAAGATCGATAAGCGGGGATATGTTTTTTAGAAAGTAATAACCGAACTTCTTTCCGGAGAGGTTCAAAACTAAATAGAAATGAAACTAACTGTATGCACTTTCGACCATTACAAAAATGGTCAGGAAATTCAAGAATATTTAGGATGTAAGCCGCTTGCGGCTGCGAATATAGGCTTTAATCATGCGTTAAATGGAGAAGATTGGGCGACGGCTAAATCACAGCACCACCCGTCTGAGTGGAGTTGCTATGCTATGTATTATTTGCAGGCTGAACAATGGGTAAGTGAAGGAAAACTTTACTTTAAGCGGGATGGGCATATTTTAAAAGTCATACCTGATGGAAATGCTTATTGTTGCGTTGGAGAGGGTTTCGTCAATCTACAAGAAAGTGATAATTATGCCTTTGGAGACACATTTGAGGAAGCTATAGAGAATTTCAAGAAGAAAATAATAGCCTGAAAAGGCTCAAAACTAAGAAAGATATGAGCAAATACATGATTTGGGAAATATACAACGATCCACCTGAAGGTTTCTTTATAGACAAGCATACCGGTTCGCCTTTATCTGGATATGATTTCTATACGAATGGGAAGAGCGTTCTAAACGGTCAAAAAAGGATTCTTGTAAGAGCCCCTCACATCCCCTATGATAACAGAATATTCGGCAACTATTCTGTCAACGAATTGAAATCCAAGAATAAAGAACCGAAACAAGACCCAATGACAAATCAAGATGTACGTCAAAAAGTAAATGCCCTTGCGCGTAATAAATTCAAGGTTAAGTTGCTGGAAGAAATTGAATTTGATTTAATGGTGTGCAAGTTAGAAGGATGGAGCATGGAAAGCTATGTTTGCGAACTTAAATTATTGATTGATGACGTATATCGGAAAATGATTAAGAAAAAGAAAAGGAGATCTGGGAACGTAAATGAACTTGAAATAGAATTTAAGATTAACTAATAAATAGAAAAGATATGATTAAAATAGAAGAAATAAGAGAATTTGTGTCCCATACTGTTGAGACGAATGAAAATACTTATACAAGACATTCATCTCAATGTTGGACTATTGTAATGGGTGAAAGTGAAGAACCTGTATATGATTGCAATGAATTAGAAAAAGTTTATCAGGAATATATATCGAATACAGGGATTAAAAGAAAAGATTTAATAGTAGAAAAATGGAAAGGGGTTATGGTGCATACTCCAGCTTATCCGGACGGTGCAATTATGATAAAGGTTGATGATAATATAGAACGGCCTATCGCTATTGTTCCTCTACCGGTAGGAGGACACAAAAAAGGGACAGAACTTCAGTTTCGTAATGCATCATTAATTGCAGCATCTCCTGAATTACTGGATGCTTGTGAAGATGCACTTTCCTTTTTTACTCCTGATGATGATATTTATAATGCACTATTTGATGTGATTGTAAAGGCTCAAAGAAATTTCAAATCACTAAGTAGAGATGAAGAAAAGTAGATTAAAGTGGCGTGTGATATGGGTGATTTATTGCATACCGGGCACTTTGCTTGCAATACCAATACTTATACTTACTTATTTAATGATACCTTTTGGATGGCTTGCTGGTAAAATGGGGAATTTGAAGAACTATTTGATTAGGAAGTATAAACCGTAAAAAGGCGGGGGAGAGCAAAAAGCCGCTGTATGGAATTGACCATGCAGCGGCTTCTGCTTTGAGATGTGCCCCTGGGCTATATCTCAATCGTTTTCCTGACGTCAGGAAGATGGTTCCTACTCTCCCGGTTCTCCCAAACACTCAATGATTGCTTCGTGTTGCAGCGGAGTCAGTGCCCGCTGCCTGGGTTTGTAGCTCAGTTCTTCGAGACGGGCTTTCAGTTCGGTATTCAGTTTTATCCAGCGACGCAGCTGCGAGCTGGCACTGCGAGGTGTGGAGTTGGGGAAGTAGGCTTGTGCCAGGTCACTCATATAAATAGCTTTCATTCTTCTGTTGGTTAAGTTCGTGCAAAAAACTACCCGTAAGTAGTTGGCTCGCTACTTACGGGTAGTTGGTCATTTACCAGGTAGTAGTCTCTTCGCTACTACTAAACGGCTTTTTACCCCATCGGGTTCTCGTCCAGGTTGCCATCGCCGCCGGAGTTTCCGCCGCCATTGCCGCCTTCATCAGGCAGGGGCGCTTCACCCTTCTTGGCTACGCGGTGGAAGGTCAGCCCGCCATCGCCCGCACGGGTGGCAGCCTTGATGGGCTTGCCGGGGCGGAACTGGATGGTGGCGTCGGTGATGTTGGCGGTGGTGAACTTCTTTTCAGTATCAGCACCTTCGCTGCGCAGCTGGATTTGAAAGCTGCCGAAGTTCTCCAGGCGTACGATCTTGCCTGCTGCCAGGTGCAGATTGGTTTGTTTGATCAGGGCACGGATGGCGTTCAGTACGTCACCATCCGTAAGGGAGGTGGCGTAGGCGATTTGCTCTGCCATTTCGTCCATGGTTACTTCGCCGCTGGCTTGCGCCTTGGCATAATATTTCTTGGGTGCCTGGTCATCGCCGGGCTTGGTGCTCATCAGAGCGAGGGAATAGTTTACACTCATGCTTCGTGAATTAAAAATTAATACTTAAACGATCTGTCCTTTTCGCGAATTGACGGCGCAAAGGTGGTGTAAACGGGCTATTCCGTGTTGTAGTATGTGCTTTCCGGGCGCATTTGTTGCATTAATGTGTGTTTATTATTATTTTTGTATCAGGTTTGTCAGACAGTTCAGGATAATCACAATAAAGTTTTCGGGGTATGAATAAGAATCGGAAAAAAATCGTAGGATGTAGTTATGCCTTCCGGGTCGAGGATATTGTACGCATATACGACGAACATTCGCGGAGCGGGTGCAGCAACCGTGAAATCCTACGTCGTTGGATATGGCCGAAATACCATATCTGCGAAAAGACTTTCTACAATATTATCAACGCTTCAGCCGACCCAAAAGTCATCAGCCGCCAGGAAGAAATGAAGCGTCAGATGTCCCTATTCGAATGATGTTCCTTTCTCTATCACCCGGCATGTAAAGTCGGTGATATCTTCCACCAGTTCTTCGTGGTTATGATTCGTACTGCTCCCTGTACGGCGGAACAAGCAGAAAGAGGTCTGTTTGTTATCGCCTGTCAGGTTGAACAGGTGCCGGTCGATACGGTCCAGAAGGCTGAAACGTTCCAGCGTCTGCTGCTGAAAGTTGCTTCCGTCTCGGGCACTGCCTTTCCATGCTGTAATGATATGCAGGCGTAGAGTCGCATCTGCCTGCTGGGTTCCACCGCCTGTCCACTTTATAGGCAGGAACTCGATGAAGATGGCAGGGGTGTCGAACACTTCTTCCTGCTCGATGAACCCTACCTGTTGGTTCCAAAGGTCGAATGTCTTGATAACCGGTTCTCCGGTTTCGTCTGTAAGCTTTTTCAGCCGGTCTATGAGGCTGAGGTAAAGGAAGCGTCTCATTTCAAATAAAAATTAAAAGTTAGAAATTAGAATATCTCTTTGCTGTTGGCTTCTGAAATTTCGCGGATGATGCGTTCTACTTCAGGATGCATGCCGATGAATTGGCGCCGGGGAATAATGATTTTACTGCCGACCTTTTTCAAAGCCATGCTCTTGTAAAATTCCGCTTCCATAGTGGGCTTCCGCTTGTAGTTATCGGTGAGTTCCCGATACAAAGCCCAGAAATAGCGTTTCATTTTCCTGGTAACAGTGATTGTCCCACCCTCGTTGTGAATGGCGGCATAATCCACGTCACTATTGAATACCACACTGGCAGGCGTTACTTCTTCTTTGATGCTGCGACGTAAAGTCCCGGAACGAACCAGTAGCCCCCGGCTTTCATCATCATTGTATTTCCGTCGGGCCCACTTCTCATTGAAGAAGGCTTCACGTTCAAAGTTCCGGTCGAATTCATCTTTCACCTCTACGCTGATATCTTTGAGCGTCAGCCGGATGAAGCGTTCTACTTTTTGCTTCAGTTCTTTGGTTACGTTTGAATTTTGGGCCATGATGCTTGTTTATTAAATAATTAGCTGTATCTTTGTGCCATGAGAAAGGGTGATTAAAGTACTGGGTTGGATTGCAGATCCTTCACTAAAGGCTTTGGTCACTCTTTCTTCTTTAGCCTCTCTACGATGGAATAGAACTGGCATTTGCCGTTGATCAGTTCCCGGATAACTGCATACGAATCCTCTTCTGCAATTCTGATTTTGACGTAATGGTATTTAAGTACCATCGGGTTTCCTTTGTCATCTACTTTTTCGAGTACATGTTCCCCGTCCTTCATCAGTGCAATAATATCTTGTATCGCCCTATTTTTGGCTCGTACATATTTGTGTGGCTGGTTCAGAGCTTCCTTGATTCCGCTTACGGTAAATTCTACCGGGTTTTGTATGCCTTGCACCACCGTCGTCTTACCTATCAGATTCTCTTTGGCCCATTCACGCATCAGGTTCCGTTGTTCTTGCAGGCTTTCTTTCTGCTTTATCATTTCCCGTACCACCCGGCATGCCTGGCACAGTTCATTATCAGGTATCTTTGCCAGCTTCAGCTTTCCGGGCTGGTATTCACAGTTCGCGCACCTGGATATCGTATAAGGATTGTATGCCGGGAAGCATGCCATCTGCTTTCCCGGATTGAACCGCATCATCTCCTGGTGCTTGCCTGCCGTTGCCTGGCTACCTGCCAACATGGCTTGTGCTTCGTCGTTTTCGGGATATTTGCCACGGCGCACCCTTTCCACAGTACAACGGCAATTCCAGCCGTTGGGCGGGAAATAACTGTCCCAAAAAACGGAGGTAATGGGCAGTGTGACGTTGTGCAGCAGGCGGTGGCTTTTGCGTACCCGCTTATCTCCTACGGTACGGTATTGCAACAGGTAGCGGTCCCGGTCTTCGTCCGTCCACCAACCATTCCATTTGGCAGCCATCTGCGCGGCGCTTTGGGCAAAGTTGTATTCCGCTTTCAGGTACCAACGGTTATAATTCTCGTTCACCTTTTGGACATCGTTTAAAAAGCGTTCAAAGGGTTTGCGGTTTCCATCGGCATCGAGCAGCGAGGGGAACGCCTCATTGAGTTCATGGAAAGTCTTATAGCCGGAGAACACATAATTGCTTTCCTTCAGGCGCTGTATGTTCAGTTCATCCAGCGGGCGCTGCCGGATAGCATAGTCTACCGCATTGTCCAGTACTTCGGCATGCTTGCGAACAAACTGCTGCACCTCTTCATCTTCCAGCATTTCAGGCGTGAATTCCGGCTGACGGTGCAGCCATGCCATTAGCAGGACGAAAGCAGCTTCCACTCCAGTGGTGTCGATGTCCATTGTGCCGTCTTCTTCTGCCGACAACGGCACAGTCCCCCCGTAATATGCCAGGAATGCTCGTTTGTGCAGCCCTTCATAATCAGAAGGGCTCAGTCGAAAAAACCGTTTGGTTTTACGAGCTTCTGTTTTCCTTTATCCTTCTTTCCGTTTCTGCCTTCGCTCTCATTATTGCTGCCCGGTACCACTACTGGCGCAATTTCCTTCTTGCCTATGATGGGCATATTGTACTTATCAATAAAATACTGCGGGTCTACTTCGTAGTAGTCCAGTATCATCTGCTCGTACTGCACTTGCTGCTCCGGGGTGAAGTCAATACCTTCATACCAGTCGAAGCGATAGCCTTGCAACGGGAAGCCGTGCTTTATCATCTTCGGGATCAGTTGGAAGTTGATGGTGTCTCGCAGGTTATCGGCATCCTTGCTTACCAGGTTTTTCAGCACTTCCAAGTGTACTTCACTTTGCGAGAGGCTACTACCGTTTTCGGTTGTCATGGTCTCGGTAAGTATTCCCTTTGACAGTTCCGAGTTGGCACGGTCTATACGCTTGTCGAATACGTTGTAGGCATCCCCACGGGTGGACTCCTTGATTTCAATATCCGTGCCTTCGGGAAACAGCGCCCAGCCTGCCGCACCCATCGACCCCAGCATCTTTTCAATCCTGCTCTGTTCCTTAGCATCGCGACTGGTGGTTTTGCCTACCCGGAAGGGGATGCCGAATATCTCGGAGAACATGTCCCAGAAACTGCATACGTTCTTTTTCGGGATGGTGTGTTGCGCACACTTCAGGTACAGTCCCAGGTTGTGGGTGCCGCCTACTTCCACTATCCAGTCCGCCATTTCGGAGTTGCGGTAGTCGTAACCGTTTTGCCACATTTCCTGCTGATGGACAACGATGACGCCGTATTCAGGAATAACGTGGCGGCGCGGTACCAGCAGTACGTTGCTGAACGCAGGAGTCCCGTCTACTGCAATGATGTCTCCAAGTTGGATGAGCGAGTGCCCCCAATATATGCTGTCCAGCGCCAAGTCCATAAAAGTCTTGAACCAGGGCGATTCGAATATTTTTGTCAGATTAGGGTTTTCTATACCTTTCCTGTCCACTATGCGGAAACTCTTGTTCAGCACATAACCTTTGCGCTGGCCGACGCAACCGGTGAGGTGCATGTCCACGTCAACATCGCCGTACACATTGTATAGCGGCACACGGTTAGGGTATTCCACATTAATGGCATATTGCCAGGCATTGCGCCAGGTACGCAGGTCTTTCTTGGTCAGCGCTTCGGTCTGTAGTTGCAGGTTGACGCTCAGCTGCGTCACACGCTTTTGTTCGGCAGGGTTTCCAAGGTTCACCTTGCCTACCTGCATGGGGTTCTGTTTCTTATTCTTTGTAGTCATAAGCCTTGTTTGTTACCAGGTATAATCGTTTTTAGGAACCGAACCGTAGCGGACGGGATTATGATAGTCCTCTTCACCATTGGGACCGGTGATGGTCGGTATGTCGGGCGTAATGCGTCCGGCTTGTATTTCCCTCAGATAATCCAGGGCGGCGTTGTAGCGCTTTTCACGGATTTCATACCCCATTTTCTGAGGCAGCGAGCACACCATGTGATAAAGTGCGATATCCGTAGCGCATCCTACCAGTTCCGCATCCCATTTACCCCCTTCGCGGGAAAAGGCGGCTTCTATGTCATACCTTCCGCGCAAGGCGGCCGCAATGCGTGCCATGGCACGCTGTTCCGCCAACAGGCGGTTGTCTCCGGAGCTTTGCTGCATAATCTTCAGGGCGTCGCTCCCTACCTGGATGTAATCTTCTTCTGTGATGAACATAAACTGATTTATAAATTAAGATTTATGAATTCTCACCACGACTGTGACGGTGGCTGCCGGACACCCATGCGCGGGATGAAACTTTCTTCGCGTACTTGCTTCTGCAATTTGTAGATGGCACCTTCGTCAGCATCCGGTCCGTCATCGTGGGCGCGGCTTCCTTTCTCGAAAGCGAGGGTCTGTTCGATGCCGGTTTTCATGTCGTTGTCGTTCTTCAACTTCTCGTTATACCACACGAAACCACGCTCCCACAGGGGGCTTACCGCCTCGATACGGGCAAATTTGTCCGGCTTTTTGCGCTTGTCGGCAGTGACGGGCACCTGGTACCCGCGTTGGTTGCCTTCACGTTCGAACTCATCGAGTATGGTGTCCTGCATGAAGTTGGCTTCCATGTAGATGGTGACGGCGGCATCTTCCGGCAGGGATTCCCAAAGGTCGTACACCCAACGGACCATTTCGCCTACACTGCACTGGCGTACGAAAGCGCGCAGACAGTGCAGCTCGGTATGCCCGGCTGTCTTCAGTCCTGGACGCGGGCGTCCCCACAATTTGGCAGCCTTGTAGTCGTTCTTGCTACTGTCTTTGAAGCTGGGGTCGATGTAGAGTACCAGGCTTTCGTAATAGACCGGCTTCAACATCCGTTTCCATTGAATCCAGCGTTCCTGGAATACGGCCCCTTCGGTGATGGGGTTGTGCATATACTCCTTTTGGAAGCTGCGGTAGCCCATGAACTTCTCACGGCTGCGTAGCATCTCGATAGTGTAACATTCCGGCCAGGCAGGCGTACCGTCCCGGGTGATGGCATAAACGGTGCTGGTATAAACGGTATCGCTGTCTATGATCTGTTGGAGTACACTGTTTTTGCTGATAAGATTGCCTAC